>JAZRYU010000095.1:0-32559 GCA_045600885.1 Prevotella sp. | reverse complement strand
TTCTCCTTTTTACAACAAAGGTAAGAAGATTTTCCGTATTGAAAGAATAGATTCTTAACTTTTTCAAAGTATCAAGCATCTAATCTTCTAGCTCTCTAGATATATAGCTGATTTTTCGACTGCAAACTTAGAGTCGTTAATGCGCGGGTTTTGCTTTGCGGCGGTTTAACGATGCCATGAGGCATCGTTTCCAATGCGGCAGACTTGCTTTGCGGTTGTGTTGTAGGGCGAAGTTTACTGAGCCGCGATTCAGGTTTTCTGTAGGATGGGCATAGTAGGAAGGTCGCACCCCGAGCGACCAATCCGCAAAGCGGATATCAGCAATCGCAACGGCTCGGAAATCCTCGCCCTACTTTAGTATCCCCAATGAACTGGAGAGATATTTCCGCGCAGACATATTATCAATTATCCATTTTCAATTATCAATTACGAAGTCAGTCAGTCGGTCAGTCAGTCAGTCAAAAAAGAAAAGAGGAAATGAAATAATGGCGATTAATTTTCTCCTGAGAAATGCAACAAAAAAAAGGTCCCAGCCTACGAGAGTAAGCCGGGATCCATATCAATAACTAACCTAATCTTAACCTATGGGAGAGCTCCTTTTTCAATTTACTTTGAAAGTAACAAAAAATCGCCAAGCTACTGTTTTTTCAGTTACTTAGCGATTTTCTAAGCGGAGAGAGGGGGATTCGAACCCCCGATACGCTTTTGGCGTATACACGCTTTCCAGGCGTGCCTCTTAAGCCACTCGAGCATCTCTCCTAAAATGAGAGGCATTAATTAGAACGCTGCTGCCTTGAGTCGGAGACCTGCGCGTTCGTCTATGCCGAACATAATGTTCATATTCTGAACAGCCTGACCGACAGCTCCCTTGAGAAGGTTGTCAATCATGGATGTCACTACAATCTTCTTGCCGAAGGTCTCTACATGAACAATAGCCTTATTTGTGTTGACAATCTGCTTCATGTCCGGAGCCTTGTCAGCATAGTGAGTGAAGGCTGCATCTTTATAGAAGTCCTTGTAGAGGGCAACGATGGCATCCTTATCGGCAGTCTTGTTGAGTGTGATGACCTCAGTGCAGAAGATTCCGCGAGGGAAGTCGCCACGATAAGGGATGAAATCTACGGTGATGCCTTCCTTGTCATAGCCATCGTTGAGGGTGTCGATAACAGCTGGCGTACCTTCCGGACGAAGCTCGTTGAGCGTCTGAGTAATCTCGTGCAGATGCTGATGCGTGAAGAGCTTATATACGGAGAAGTTATTGTTACGCCAAGAGAAGTGAGTCGTAGCACCAGGCTTCTGACCAGCACCTGTGGAACCTGTTATAGCATTTACGGCAATGTCGTTAATCAGCAATCCAGCCTTTGCCAGCGGCAGAAGACCGAGCTGGATGCAAGTGGCGAAGCAACCTGGGTTAGCGAGATGCATGCACTTGGCTGTCTCCTCGCGGTGGATTTCAGGCAGACCGTAAACATAGTCATGATCGCCCTTTATGCGGAAGTCCTGTGCAAGGTCGATGATCTTCACGTTCTCTGGTATTGTGTGCTCCTTAAGGAACTGTTCGCTCTTGCCATGACCGAAGCAGAAGAACACCACGTCAACCTCCTCGAAAGGCATTTCGCTGGAGAACTTAAGGTCTGTCTCGCCGATGAGTCCTTCGTGAACGTCATAGACATTATTTCCCGCATTAGACTCTGAGTTTGCGAAGACAATCTCAGCCTGTGGGTGATTTATGAGCAAGCGGATAAGCTCTCCGCCAGTATATCCTGCGGCACCGAGGATGCCAACTTTAATTTTATTTTCCATTATAGACGGTACATGGTAAATCACAAAATTGTAATTCGTAAATTGTAAATCCGTAAATCAGTAAATGTTACTGTCTCCAAGAGTCTGATCTGCTGCCTGTTCTCCATGTGCCGGAGTTGTACTGGCGATAGTCTGAAGAGTTGCGAGGCATAATTCTAATCTTATCCTTGATGACACGATTTATGTCGTAAACGTGGCTTGATATTGCAGAAGCAAAGGCATCGAGCTCAGCGTTGCGATACTTATTGCGATCAGTTGGATATTTCACTGTGACTGGCCAAGAGGCGATGATAGTTCCATTGCGACTTGTACGCAGGTCGATAAGCTGCATCTCAAGGACTGAGCCTTGATGATGGTAGTCGTTGCTGCGATATGAGCCTTTGTTATCCTTCTCTTCAAGCACGATGACGAGATCGCCGCGCATTGACGCAAACGAACGACGCATGTTAGGGTCAACAACAACTTCCACGTAGATAGGCAGTGCATCTTGCAGACGACGGAGATTAGAGTTGTCTATGCTGCTTGTATTCACAATCAGCGTCATGCCTATGGCATCAAGAAGCTCGTAGTATCTCAGCTCGCCTTCCCTTGAACCGTATTCGGCAGCTTTGCTGAAGCTCTTCAGTGCACTCTCGTAATCGTAGGATGAGAGATTGTTGCGGAAACCGCGACTGCCGTCAGCAAGGAGTCTGTCTATCAGTGCTTCCTTTGCCTGCTGCGCCTTACGAGTATCGCCCGCCATCTCATAATCCTTCATAGCCTCTTCATACTGGTATGCAGAAGCTGTGCTTTGGTTCATGATCTTATCGCCACGGTTTTCGTATGCCTGAATGGCACCTCTGTGCGCACGGTTCAGAAGCTCCGAATAGTCAGGAATCTGTATCTGCTGACCGCCAACCATCAATGTGTTTCTGCCGCCAGAGAGCAATCCGAGAGCCTTGTTCAAAGCATCTATCTCTGCTGTCTTTGAGTTCAGACTGATGTATTTGTCAGGATTCGACTGAGCCTCTATGTCAAGCAGGCGAATGGCTGATTCCGCCTTGGAAAACTTCTTGATAAAGTTTTGAGCATTCTTCTCGCTTGGATCAGCATAGTATTTTGTAGCACTCTTCGTAGCCGCTCCAATCGTTGAGCCACATGAAACCAGCGTCACTGCCAGGACGCAAGCCATTAGAGCTACTGTTATGAATGATTTTACCATAGCAAAGTCGTTTCTATTTTTTTGCAAAATTATACAAAACATTGTATATTTCGGGCTAATCTGCCGACAATTAAGACAAACAGCCTTTACACAGCGCATTTTGATGACCTATATCATCTTAAACTTTTAACTTTTTTACTTTTATTTTTATTTTTTTTCATTTTCCCTTTCTCAGTCTTTCATGCTGAGAGAGATGCGGTTTCTCTGAAGGTCGATGGCAGTCACCGTCACTTCCACTGTCTGTCCCACATGAACCACGGTCAGCGGATCCTTGACGTAATGATTAGCCAACTGTGATACGTGAACAAGTCCCTTCTCGTGAACGCCGATGTCAACGAATGCGCCGAAGTTGGTAACATTGCTGACGATTCCCGGCAACCTCATTCCCACCATAAGGTCTTCAGGCGAATGCACACGAGGGTCAAAGGCAAAAGCTTTAAGCGGTTCGCGAGGGTCACGTCCGGGCTTGTCCAGCTCTTTGAGTATGTCCTTCAGCGTCTCCTGACCCACATCCTTATATTTATTAATGTCTATCTTAGAGCGCAGCGCGGCATCTTTCAGCAGACTGTTCACGTCCGTTCCGAGGTCCTTTGCCATTCGCTCCACAACGGAATAACTCTCCGGATGGACAGAAGAATTGTCCAACGGATTCTTTCCTCCAGACACACGAAGGAAGCCAGCACATTGCTCGAACGCCTTCTCGCCCATTCGCTTCACCTTCATCAGTTCTCGGCGACTCTTGAAACCTCCGTTTTCCGTGCGGTAGTCGATGATGTTCTGCGCAAGCGTCGGACCTAAACCGGAGATGTACGTGAGCAGATGCTTTGAAGCCGTATTCACATCCACGCCAACGAGGTTAACGCACGATACCACCGTCTGGTCAAGCTGCTGCTTGAGGGCAGTCTGGTCAACATCATGCTGATACTGCCCCACCCCAATGCTCTTGCTGTCTATCTTGACCAGCTCTGCCAGCGGATCCATCAGTCTTCTGGCAATGCTCACCGCACCGCGAACGGTAACATCCTCATCGGGAAACTCCTCTCGCGCAATCTTCGAAGCACTATAGACTGACGCTCCATCCTCGTTAACAGAGTAAATCTCCACCGCAGCACCGGCATTCTTTCCGCTGCCATCGTTCTTCAGATTCAGAGAACGGATAAAATCTTCCGTCTCACGTCCAGCCGTTCCGTTGCCGATGGATATTGCCTCAACAGCATATTTCCTTGCCAGCAGCTGAATCTTAGCGGCAGCCTCGGCAGACTTCTTCACAGGTGGATGCGGGAAGATTACGTCGTGATGAAGCAGCATGCCGTGAGCGTCAAGGCACACCACCTTACATCCAGTCCTGAAGCCAGGGTCTATGCCCATCACGCGCTTCTGTCCGAGCGGAGAAGCCAGCAGCAGTTGTCGGAGACCATTGGCAAAAACGGCGATAGCCTCTTCGTCGGCTTTCTCCTTGCTCAGCGCGGCATATTCGTTCTCTATGGAAGGCTTTATCAATCGCTTGTAGGCATCCAGGCAGGCTTTCTCTATCTGACTGCTTGCCGCTCCTGAACGTCTTACGCGCAGACGGAGCAGCTTATCCTCAGCCAGTTCGTCGTCTGGACTTATCGTCACCTTCAGAAATCCTTCCCTTTCTCCACGTCTCATGGCGAGCATACGATGTGAAGAGCAGCGCTTCAGGGGTTCGGAGAAGTTGAAGTAATCCTTGAATTTATCGCCTTCTTCCTCCTTGCCTTTCACCACCTTCGACGTTATCATTGCCGTATAGTTGAACTCGCGACGAACAGCATTGCGACATTTCTCATCCTCGGAGATAGATTCGGCTATGATGTCTCTTGCTCCTTGCAGAGCATCTTCCAGCGACTTTACGTTTCCCTTGACATACTTATCGGCACATCGCTGCAGTTCTGCCTCACTTCCCATGCGTTCCTGGAGGATGAGCATGGCGAGAGGCTCAAGACCATTCTCGCGAGCCACCTGCGCTCTTGTTCTGCGCTTAGGCTTGAAAGGCAGATAGATGTCTTCCAGCTCCGTAGCGTCGTAGCAGTTTTCTATGCGCGACTTCAGTTCCGGCGTGAGTTTGTCCTGGTCTTCAATGGTTTTGAGAATCGTCTCTTTTCGCTTTTGAAGTTCTTTAAGTTTCTCGGCTTGCTGTGCTATATTGCTGATAGCCACCTCGTCCAGCGAGCCAGTCATCTCCTTTCGGTATCGGGCGATGAAGGGAATTGTTGCACCTTCGTCAAGGAGTTTCAGCGTCGCCGCCACCTGACGTTCAGGGATGTTCAGGCGAGAGGAAATTATCTTGTTTATCATTGAATTGTTGGATTTAATTTTTAAATTCTCATCATAGCATCCCCTGTCCCTTCAGCGCCTCGATCATTCCTTCCGACATTGCCTCGTTGTCTTTCTTTGTGTAACGGATATCGGTGAATATCTGGGCGAGAGTTTCCTTGTTGTTAATCTCGCAGAACTTCTTGTTCTCCTCCAGCGACTCCTTGTAGGCATAGTGGCTGTCAATGTCAGCGGCAGAATAGTCTGAGTAAGTTTCTTCGTGCACGATGGCAGCCAGCGGAAGGCGGTCAGAGAGTGCAGGTTGCTCGTCAGGCCAACCGAGGGTGATTGTTGCCACAGGGAATACCAGCTTAGGGAGTTTCAGCGTGTTGATGATGCTCTTTGGCTGATACACCGTAGTGCCGAGGAAGCAGTAGCCCAAGCCCTTCTCCTCCGCAATGTTGCATACATTCTGCGTGTAGAGCAGCGCGTCCGTAGCAGCGTTCATGAAGGAGAGGAAATTGTCGTAGCCAGGGTTAGCCTTGCGCTCCTCTGCCCAGCGTGTTGTGCGGCGGAAATCAGCACAGATGGTCAGGACTACAGGAGCTGCCGTAACCATTGGCTGGCAGAAATGTGCCGGTGCCAGCTTCTCCTTCATCTCCTTAGAGCGAGTCACAACGACGCTGTACAGTTGCAGATTGCCCATTGTCTGAGTCTGTTCCGCAATGGCAAGAATCTCGTTGAGGAGTTCCTGAGGAACGTCCTTCTCTGTATATTTTCTGATGCTTCTATGGTTCTTTATCGTTTCCATGTTTTCGTATGTTTTGGTCATTTATAGGGCGGCAAAGGTAATCATTTTTTTTCTTTTTCCCGCCTTTTTTGTCAAAAAACACAAAAAAATCCGCATTTCCTTCCGCTGACACAAAATAATTCGTACCTTTGCATCCAAACTCATATGCTCCCCTTTCATTTCTAATTTTTCATTTTTCACTTTTCATTTTTAATAATTATATGAAGTCTCTCCTCTCTCTCCTCCTCGCCCTGACTATCGGCACCGCAGCCTTTGCACAGGACGCAGACCTAAAGATCATCGGTATAAACGACATGCACGCTGCCGTGCAGAATTTCCCACAGTTCGGTTACCTCGTTGACAGCATCCGTGCTGCTAATCCCGACAAGCAGGTTCTCCTGATGGCTGCCGGCGACAACCGCACAGGAAACCCTATCAACGATATGTACACTGAGCCAAACATCCCGATGATAGAGATGATGAACACCATAGGCTTCAACTTCTCCGGCATAGGAAACCACGAGTGCGACCATAGCGTAGCATCCTTCGCCAACACCATCAACAAGAGCAGCTGCACATTCGTTGCGGCAAACGTCTTCCCTGCCGACTCTCTCAAGCTCCATTTCCAACCATTCAGCCTCTTTGAGCACCAAGGCGTGCGCATCGGAGTCATCGGCTACTTACAGGTAAACAAAGCTGGCATCCCTGACTGCCATCCAAGCAAGGTTGGCGGCATACGCTTCGAAGACCCATTCAAGGTGGCTGACAAATACAAATGGCTCCGCAATCAGTGCGATGTCCTTATCAGCATCAACCACCTCGGACTCGACCAGGATACGCTCTTCGCCGACCTCCACCCAGAATACGACCTCATGATCTGCGGTCATTCCCACGACATCGTTCCCGGCACTATCCGCAATGGCGTGATGCTCTGTCAGGCAAAGCGCGACGTAAGATTCTTCAACGAGATAGACCTCAAGGTTCGTGACGGTAAGGTTGTGGAGAAGAAGAGCAAGATCATTGACATCCGCGCTACGAAGAACGTCAACATGAAGCTTCAGGCAATGCTAGAGAAATATTCCAACAATCCCCAGCTCCGCCGCGTGCTCACAAAGGCCACAAAGCCATTCGTAAAGAAGGAAGAGCTCGGCTGCATGATGGCAGACGCATTATGCTATTTTGCAAAGGCAGACATAGCCATCGTGAATGCCGGCGGCGTACGCTATGAAGAGAAAGAGGCTGGCGACATCATTGTTGACGACATCTTCCGCCTCGACCCATTCGGCAATGAACTCTATGTGCTGCAGCTTACCGGCGACGAAATCAAAACCCTCCTTGAAGAACTCCCTACCACAGACGCTTACGGTCCTGCCTACATCTCCGGTCTGATATACAACACAACTGCTGACTTCAAGAACAGCGACTACAAGGTTAAGAAGATGCTCGCCCCAGACGGCAAGAAATTCAACATGAAGAAAACATACACAGTAGCCCTGAACAGCTATATCTATTCCACAAACAAGTGCATCTCCAGCCGCGATTTCACCAACACCTACCAGACCTCTGCCGATGCCGTTATCAATTATCTTGAGAATCAGCCGGCAGTAGATTACAACGGTGTCAGCCGCGTGACAATTGTAGGCGGCATACACCGCTAATAATCTAATAAAATCAGTAGTCCACCTAATTGGAGAATTCTACATGTGTTGACAGACTGTTTTGTCTTATTTTCCGCAAACACTTAATTTTCGTTGATTTATTTTTGGCATATTGAGTTTTTTTCTTAACTTTGCACCGTCGTATTGCCACATTGCATCCTTGCTCGCGGGAGCAGAGGTGTGGTTTGCACGCGACCTGCAATCAGTTCTAGAACGGATTTATAGAAAAATCCACGAAGGACACTCGAAGTCCTTGGGTGGTACTAAAGAAACTCATTGAAAATAAATAATAAAACGGCGTTTCATCCGTTATATATAAAAGCCCGATGCTCATTATGGCAAAAAACTGATTGAGCAGACATATTGGAAATAAAAAGCGTTTATGGACGCTTGTTTTTGGCTATTCGAAATCACCACTTTCAGAATTGCATGTCAAGAACAATGCAGAAGTAGATGCTGCGCTTGGATTTTATTCCCAGCAGTGTGTGCCGAGGGCTAACTATGCCCTCAGTGCACACCTTTTGGGTATATTATATCCTATCGTAGGTATCTCTCTGCTCGTTTACATGCAATGGGTTGTGGTGACCCTCGAATAGCAAACGAGCAGAAATAAGATACCTACGTTTTTTTATCCCAACTACCACATCACCAAAAACATACCGTTTGCTTCTGGGTATCGGCAGACACAACAAAACGATATGCTATACAGCATAGAAACCAGAAGAGTTCCTCTCCAGACGTGGAGCAAGGCTTCGGAACGCTCCAGCAACTACTGTTGGGGAGTGGACTTCGCGCCCAATAGCAAGGAACTCCGTAAAACAAGAATCTACAATATAAGATAAGGCCGCAGTTCCTATAAACTGCAAACTCGACTGAGAGTAAGACATCATTCTTCGCTGCTTAGATCTGGGAAATCAAACTCGTGAGAAGCTGATGCATCGACGTCCCCGTTGTGAAAAAAACTATTAATCACAGCGTGGAGGTCTATTGCATTTGCTCACGAGGGTTTCCCAGAACCTAAGCAGCTTTTTGCTTTAGCCTCCACGCTCTATTTTTATATAGCGTGGCAAAGAAAAAATACAATGTTTTAGATTTATTCTGTGGAGCAGGAGGCTTGTCAAGAGGATTTATAGACGCTGGTTTTTCTGTTAAACTCGGTGTTGACTTTGACGATATGGCACTAAAAACATTTGCTGCCAATCACGAAGGAGCTGTTGCAAAGAAATTAGATCTATTTGATTTAGACAATGTAGACAAGATAAAAGAATTCTTCGACGAAAACAACTATGCTCTTGATGTTCTTGTAGGAGGTCCTCCTTGTCAAGGTTTCTCTTTGGCAGGTCCTCGTCAAGTGGACGATTCAAGAAATGTCTTATACCGTGCAATGGTTAAAACCGCTCGTATACTTCGCCCAAGAGCTGTTGTATTAGAGAATGTTCCGGGAATGATTCAATTGCATGGAGGTCTTGTGAAGGAAAAGATTATTGACGATTTCACAAAACTCGGTTACAAGATGGGCGAGCCGAAAATTCTCTATGCTCCTGATTATGGCATACCACAGATAAGAAAACGTGTTGTTTTCGTTGGACTTTTGGAATCAGAGACAGAATTTGAATATCCTAAGCCAACATGTAAACCAGAAAACTATGTTACTTGTCAGCAAGCTATCGGGGACCTTCCGCCATTGATTGATATCGTTGGTGATAAAATACAGGAATACCCTTGTGAACCTCAATCACCATACCAAGAAATGATGCGAAAAGATTCGGATGCGATTCACAATCACGAAGGAACCATTCATGACCCAAAGACAAAGAAATTCATTGCAATGGTTCCGGAAGGAAAGAACTACAAGTCGTTACCTCCTGAATACGATGGCATTTACAAATATCACGAAGCTTTAACACGTTACCATAGTCAAAAGCCTTCGCCTACAATTAACACTGGGCATCGCTCTCATTTTCATTACAAATGGAATAGAATTCCTACTGTCAGAGAAAATGCGAGACTTCAATCTTTTGATGACAAATTCATATTCTACGGTAACAAAACACAGCAATATAGACAAGTCGGTAATGCAGTACCTCCTATGTTAGGAAAGGCTGTTGCAACCGAGATTCTAAAATGGCTAAGAAATAATGACAAGTAAACCTAAAATAAATCACAAAATCAAAATGCTAGACCTCTTTGCTGGGTGTGGCGGTCTCACTGACGGCTTTATGCAAACAGGCTGCTTTAATGATATAGCAGCTGTAGAATGGAAAGAGCCACAAGTCCGCACCCTTCGCAATCGTCTAAAAACAAAGTGGAAAAAAGCTGATGCTAACGAAAGTGTACTCCATTTTGACATCCAAAGAGAAGAAGAGCTTTTTGGAGGCTGGACAGATGATCCTGATTTTGGAAGCAGTAAAGGTTTAGATTATTATGTAAATAAATCTTCTGGAATTGACATTATTATTGGTGGTCCTCCTTGTCAAGCTTATTCTATTGCCGGCAGAGTTAGGGACGAGCATGGTATGGAAGATGATTATCGCAACTTCCTGTTTGAGCATTATCTTTCTATCGTTGACAGGTATCGTCCTGACTTGTTTATCTTTGAGAATGTGCCAGGAATACTGAGTGCAGCTCCTCATGGGAAAAAAGTTTCAGAAATTATACCTAAAGAATTTGCCAAGAAAGGTTATGAAATCATTTCCAATCTTTCAAGTGCTATAGTGAACGCAGCCGAGTACAATGTTCCCCAAAATCGCAAGCGTGTAATAATGGTAGGTATTAATAAAGAGGCTTTTGAAGGTATTGACATTCAAGCCATGTTAAATGACTTCTATGTAAACATACTTCCTTCACACAAGGGAAAAGTCATCACCGTACGTGAAGCCATAGGGAACATGCCTAAGCTTAAAGCTTATTGGGATGATGAGCATCATAGTAAAAGAATATCCCATTCAACTCCACAATGTGAACTGACATGGCATGAGCCTCGTTATAACAATACAAGAGATATGGATACATTCCGTATTCTTGCAGAAGATATTGAATCAGGGAAAAGGGAATTTGACAGTAAAAAGATTTCTGAGCTTTACGAGCAAAAGGTAGGCTCTAAATCTCCAATACATCGTTATCATGTTCTTGATCCTGACCAACCTAGCACCACAATCATTGCTCACCTCTACAAAGATGGCAATAGATTCATTCACTATGATTCTAAACAAGCCCGAAGCATAACTCCTAGAGAAGCAGGATTATTACAAAGTTTTGATAAAGATTTCGAATTCCTTGGAGCAAGAGGCAATGTATATGAAATGATTGGAAATGCAGTACCTCCTCAATTGGCAAAAGCATTAGCTGAATCTGTTGTTGAACTTTTGAAAAAATATAAACCAGAAAAGTATGTTTAGTTATCTATATACAAATGATATGAGAATAAGTGAATTGACTGATTCCATAAAAAGAGTTAGTTCACTATTGCTTTCAGGGCAAGAGCCTTACCAAGTAGATAAAAGTTTTGGCAATAATGGTGCTACAATCTCTTTCTATTTTAACCTACAAAAAGGAACAAAAATGTTGGAGGTTGCATCAAAAGATCCTATACAATGCATTAGAAACTTCTCTATTAAATTTCAGTTTCCAAATACTAGGACACAAGATTCTTTGTCAGACGTTAGGAAAGAAGGATTCTATATTGCCCCTTTAAGAGAACTAATCAACATTCTATTTTATCAATGTTTGGTAAATAAAACAGACACTTCGTTCATAACAAAAGAAGAGTTTCTGTATTTCGTCATGTCTTGTCCTCGTTCTTATATGGAAGAATATACCGACTACAATAAAATTATCGAGGGTATTAAAGAGGCACGCAATCAAGATAAGGATTTGTCTTCAAGAATACAATCTTGCATTAAATGGAAGCAGTACGATAGGCAAGCTAGAGAACTTATGAACATACTTCCTTTTGCATCTAAATGTTTTGTACAAGCAAAAGGCAGAATCGAGTTCAATATGCCAAGTATGATGGATCCTGATTATCTTGATGATTTAGGCTTTATCTATAATGCAATTCATTATAATAAGTATTGGGTTCCATCAGAAGTTGATTTCGCAGAGAATCACGCTAGCTACGTTTCATATATGGATATCGGAGGTAATACTCCTATTCATAATATTGAAGCTGCTATTCCTCCCGCTTCAGACGAATCTACACATGACCTTTCATCAGTCATCCTCTCCTACCTCACAGCCATCCGTACGAAACCTTTCTTGCTATTGGCAGGTATCTCTGGTACTGGTAAGAGCCGTATCGTTCGTAAACTGGCGCAAGCTACAGACAATATTGATACCTTTGCCAATGATGATGACCGTTGGAAGCTTCACTCACCTCAGAACTTCCAACTTATCCAAGTTAAGCCTAATTGGCACAACTCTATAGATCTTGTTGGCTTCAAGTCCAACATTGGCGGAGAACATTACGAAATGACTCCTTTCATTGAGTTCGTCGCTAAAGCATGGCAGCATCAAGATACACCGTTCTTCCTTTGCCTTGACGAAATGAACCTTGCACCTGTAGAGGAATACTTTGCAGAGTTCCTTAGTGCAATAGAAAGTCGTAGCAATGAGGGCGGCTCTTACGAGACCGACCCTATCATAAAGCCTTTCCGTGACTTTGGCGAAAAGGTGGCAAAGGAAATGATAGACAAATTGCTTGGCGAGGAATTGGAAAGCCTGAAGGCTGAGGACATCGTGAAGCTATCACTTACAGCACAGCGTTTCCTTACTATGGGTCTCACTCTTCCAAAGAACCTTATCGTGATGGGAACAGTGAATATGGATGAAACTACATTCTCGTTCTCTCGTAAAGTACTTGACCGTGCCATGTCAATCGAGATGAACGAGGTTAACTATGATGCATTCCTTACAGGAGATACAGAAGATGATGTACCTGTTCTTACAACGAGTAATACTCTGCTTGTCGAGCGCCCAATAAAGAGCAAGGAAGTAAATGACAATATTGACTCTGAAAGAGTAATGGAATACCTTAAAGCCGTGAACAACATCCTTGAAGGCACTCCGTTTAAGCTTGGTTATCGTGCCGCTAACGAGGCTTTGCTGTATGTTGCAGCAGCCAAGACTTTCGGTAACGATGACCTTGAAGCAGCTATTGATGAATTCACTCTCATGAAGATTCTTTCTCGCATCGAGGGCGATGACTCTAAACTCAAAACGCAAGACGGTAAGGACCTTCTTGCAGAGTTCAAGTATTTGCTATCTTCAACCTACAGTTTCAGCGAAGAGAGCAAGACCATAATGAAGCTCAACCAAATGATAAACATTCTGGATCGCGACAAGTTCGTTTCGTTCTGGGGATAAAAGGGAACAGGAATGTCGGAAACACAAATAAAGACATTCGAAGTCAGGGATGAGAACGTAAGCATTCGTTTCTCTTGCAAGAACTATGGCAGACACTTACGCGCTGCCATAGGTAACTTGTGTTTGCCTGAGCGTGGAGGTAAAGAAGAGAATGTCCAAGCACGATTTGCATCAGAGAACGAAAACGTGAAGTTTCTCTTTGATGGCATTGAACATGAAGGTCAAAACTTCATGGAGCAAGCCGTTTTCTTTGAGAATACGGAATATCCTCTTCGCGTCAAAGCTCTACCGAACTCAAGCAATGTTAAGATAGAAAGCCTTTACATTGCAGGGCATCATTCGGATGCTGCTTCTGACAGCGACGATGATGAAGATGGGGCTATGATATACGGTATGCTGAACTTCCACAATCAGGTAGGAAGAACAGACATAACCGTTTACTACACCAAGGGCGAAAAGCCCAAGACTCTGACATTCCGCACAGAAGTGTTGAGCTACAAGATGGATTATCGCAGCGACTTGCAGACGATAATCCATGACATAGAGGAGGAATACTCTATGCTCAGCTACTCATTCTTGAAGCAAACATATCTCAGCTTCAAGCAGAAGCGTGGAGAAAGTACTGATTTGCTTTGGTGGCAAGTATTCCAACAGGAATATGAAAAGATCATTTCTGCTTGCAAGATAATCATAAACTCTCCGAAACGAAGACTAAAATCACAGGTTCGTCATGAAAGAGCTGAGCGTCTTCGCTTCATCGCTCCAGTCCTTGAACAGGAATATGGAGAATTTCAAGAGGATCCTCATCATCTATACCGTACAGAAGAGATGATTCTCTCAAAGGATACGGTAGAAAACCGCTTCCTTAAATATGTAATGAAGGAAATTCTTCGCAGATTCTCTGTTGTAAAGGAACATATCAAGAATACGCTTAAGGTATCAGAGAAGAACATTGCTGCGAAGCTTGATGAGAAAACAGACGAGCTTCAACGCATGGTACGTCATCCTTTCTTCAAGCAGATCGGTCAGTTCAAAGGCTTCTCACAAGACTCTCTTGTGATGAAACGTGCTCGCGGATATAGTGACATCTACCGCTCTTGGCTTATCCTCCAGAGTGGCTTTGAACTTGAAGACGACATCCATCGACTTGAAGTGAAGGACATCAGCGAACTTTATGAAATATGGTGTTTCATAAAAGTCAAGAACATGGTTGCAGATATTCTTGGAGAAGGAGCAATTGCCAAATCCAGTGGCAAGGAACTTACAGCGGGATTTGTGCGCCAATTAGTTTATGGCACTGAGTCGGAGGTAACTTTCTCTGACAGCAATGGCGTTGAACTCGCTACTGTGATGTATAATGCTCAAGTAGAAGAAGACGAATCCAACATGACTTCTGCCATAGAGCACACATCAACATTTACCACCGTTCAACGTCCAGACATCGTTCTCCGCTTGTCTAAACGTAGTAACGATGATATTGAATACACGTATCTCTTTGATGCCAAGTATCGTCTTAGCGACAATAGGGTATCGGGCTATCCGAACCAAGACGTTCCGCCCGTAGATGCTATCAACCAAATGCACCGTTATCGCGATGCCATATACTACGATGCTTTGGATAATGAAGGTATTAAAAGAGAAATCGTTGGCGGTTATGTGCTCTACCCAGGCAACATGTCTGCCGATGATGTTCGCAATTCTTACTATCACCAAAGCCACAATAAGATAGGCATCGGTGCTTTTCCTCTTAAACCTGGAGCAAAATACATAGATGAAGACGGCAACCTCGTGCTTGATCCATCATGCAGTGAAGCAGTACTGAAGGAACAAATCGAAGAATGGCTTCTTGAAAGTGACCGCAGACAGCAGTTGCTTCAAAAGAGTGTTCCGCAAAGAGGCTTGGAGTATACTGATGAAGAGGAACTGGCAGGAAGAAACAAATGGAAGCGCACAAAGGTTCTTCTGTTTGTGGATCCATACGATTCACATTGGGAACGAATTGAAAATGACGAATTTGATTCCATAGCATTGGGCTTGAACTTTAGCCGATTCTCACTCAGAACGGTAAAGACATACTCGCTGACAAAGTATGTTGCCGTAGTAAGTTCCAATAAGCCAACAGAGAAGAAAATGAGATTATATAAGGTAGAAGGAACACCTGATATAATTGAAGCTAACGGAGCAGACCTGACAACATGCCTTACAAGAAATTTCTTTGAATCTGAAGAGAATGACAAAGAAGTTCAAGCATACCTTCAATATAAGATTGTTCCTATATATACGCCTCGTCTTGATGCCGAAAAGATTCATTCAATGACACATGGCTCACATAATCCAAGAGTTATGTCTATGTCTGAATTGATGAAAGATTAAATACTAGTTAGGTTACAACAAACTGGCCAAAATTGGGGCTACTCAGCGTGAAAAGTTCCGAAAAATGGGCTGGTCAGCGTAAAGGGGATGCATTTATGGCGTGATACGATGAACATTGAAAAATGCTGTATGCCGTGACGCTGAACAGGGCTTTTTGGCACACTTTTAACGCTGTCCAGAAAGGCATTTTGGGCAGTTTAACACCGTTTTCTTGATATACTTAGCCTATTCACCTATTTTATCGATAAAGAAAATAGAAAATCACGGCTTTCACTACAAAAATCCTACATTCCTACATAGGTTCGTTGTAATTTACAGATAATCAGTGCATTAAGCCTATGTAGGATAAAAATAATCCTACATAAATCCTACATAATCCTACATAGGCAAAAATGTCTGTTTTTGTCAGGAAATTTATGTAGGATGATTATCCTACATGGATCCTACATAAATCCTACATAGCCGCTGAAGCCCGATAAACACTGGGGTTCGCTGAGATTTTATGTAGGAATGTAGGATTTTGCTGGAAAAAAGTGCATTTTTTTGCAGGAAGTAAACCTTAGGAAGACGAGTCGTATTCCTAAGGAATAATTTTCTGTTCCTATAGGAATATTTTTGTAAAGCTAAGGAAACACAAGAAAATTGTCTGTTTAGGGAAAATCCTCTTACGGATAGGGGTTATCCTTTTGCCATATAAGGGAATAGCTGTACTTTTGCACAAAAATCAAAAGGAATGATTATGAAGAAAGTAACGACTACTCTTTTTGCCCTTCTCCTCACGCTCGGAGCGATGGCACAATGCGACTTCATGGAAGACAAGGTGAAGGTGCTGTATCGTTGGCACACGGAGTTTCCTGAAGGTAGCAAGAACACGCAGTATGCCTTCTACGACGTGGATAACGACGGTACGGTAGAATGCATGGTCAGAGACGAGAGCGGACATAAGGGAATGTTCTGGTATTCTGGCGTTATTATAAGATTTCAGTTCTTGGGCATGAACGATACAGAGGTGCGCTTCTGGCCACGACACATCGTTGGTGATCAGGTCATCGTGATGAAGGGCAGCCGCATAGTGCCGAAGTCTTTCACCCCGGAGAAGACGGACAAAATAATCGCACGACTGCAGAAGAAGCCTGCCATTACATGGGATGATCTAGACTGGCAGCCGCTGAGGTTGGAGTAAAAAAAAGCCCCCGTGAATCCGGGGGCTTTCTTTTATTTTATCCTATACAGCAACGCATTCTGAAGAACGAAAGGACGATGATGGGAGAAGAATACTAATCCGCTTCGAGGACTGCGCACTTCTTCCAACACATGACCGTCGTATGGATGCAGGATATGTGCCAGAACATCTCCTGCGCTGACCTTATCGCCTGCCTTATGCTTACGGACATATATGCCGGCATGACCTGCTGAAACCGTCAGCATATCGTCTTCATTGAGTATGTCGGAATTATATCCGGGTATTATCAGTTTGCTCTCCACTGCTTCCACTCCGTTCAGGAATCGGATTACTGCATCCACTGCCTGTTGAGAGTTCTCTGGGTCTATGCTGTCAGTGAGTCCGGAGTAGAGACTGAAGGACGATGTGTTCCATATCTGCCAGTTATAGTTGAGGAGCGTTGTGTCGAAAGGCAGCGGACTGCGAGTGGTAACGTAAGGCATTCCGAAGAGACGTGCTGAGGCGATATCTTCATAGCCTGTCCTCAGCATTCTGACGTGCGGCACGAACTCTCCCGGCACATAGAACGATGCCAACTGCAGACCATACTTGAAGCCTTCAAGCTGCTTGAATATTGCTGCTGCTATTCGCTGTGTTGTCTCGCCTTTATCATAGCCAGGGAACATACGGTTGATGTCTGTGCCATCCATTGCCCAGAAACGGCGTGAGACATTCATCGAGAACGGATTGCAGGAAGGTATCACAAGGATGCTCTTGCCTTCCTTTATACCGCCAGAGCTTTCTATCTTCTGCAGTTCCATGACTATCTGTGAGCAGATATACTGCTGCTGCACCTCGTCGCCACGCATCGGTCCGACAATAGCCACCGTCTTCTCGCCATTTCCGAAGCGATAGCCTTCTATCACGAAGTCATCACGATAGGTGGACTTCATCTTAAACAATATCTCTTTGTTCATTTTTCTATTTTCATTTATCCATTATCAACTCTGCTCACAGTTGTCACCACGTCTTTCTCCGACTCATCGAAGCGGAATATTCGCGCCATCAGCGAACCTTCATACACGATAGGATATGCCCTTATGGTAAAGAGGAAACCTTTCTCCGGTGCGATGACATCATTCAGCGTCTCGCCCGTCAGCGGATTGACGATCTTTCCTATCGACTGTCCCGCTTCAACGATTTTTCCTGTTCGCAGATCCGTGATGAACACTCCCGAGCATTCCGCATTCAGGAAGGTCACTCTGTTCCCCTTACATACTATCGGTTCCAGCAGTTCTCCCGTCTCTACGCCTGTAAGGTCTATGTCGCCATGCCAGATACCCATCTCTTTCATCAAATTAAAGATACCCTTCACGAGGTGCATACACATGCGGTTGTTTATTCGCTGACCAACACCCATTTCTGCCACAAGACATGGGGTGCCAGTAGAGTTAAGGGAATGGGCAAGCGTTGCCTCAAGCACCGTAGCAGCATCATGCACCCAGACGAAATCTACGCCAAGATGACGCGCCATCGGCACAAGGTTGTCTTCGTTAAGCACATTAATGCGCACCTGAGGTGACTCTCTCAGATAGAGGTTTGATGAGTGGATGTCGAGCACCATGTCTGCCCCTTTCAGGTCGTTGCAGATATGATAAGCTGCCTGCTCCACCATCGTTCCGTGTTCATTACCGGGGAAGATGCGGTTCATGTCGAGGTCGAAGTTCGGCACGCCTCTCTGCAGCGTATCTATGCCCAGAGGGTTCAGCGCAGGGTAAATCTCCACTGTTCCGTCCAGACAGTCGATATTTTCGTTTATCAGATGCGCCATCTCGTAGCACACCATCTGACCTTCCAGTTCGTCACCATGAGTACCTGTCACGATGCAGAATCGTTTCTTTCCCGTACCGCCTGTCAGCACATTCTTCTTAACCAGAAAGCGCTCTGCCACAGGCAGTTCCGTGTTTACAATAGTCTTTATCATTGGTTGTTGGGGTTGGTTTAAATTTTGAGAGCCCTGCCGAGAATGGCAGGGAATAATCTATTCATTCTTTACCTCGCATTTCACTTCCGTCGTTGATGATGCCACTCCATAATACATGCCGCGGCTGACAGGACAGTCAAGAGCGTCGCGACCATGAGCTATCTTTATATAGCCAGTAGCTATGGCGGTATCGTTCGTTGGGTCGAAGGCATACCAGCATTGTCCGTCGTGCACCTCTACCCAGGCATGTGTTGCGCCCTCGCCTTCCATCAATCCGCAGACATACCTCGCAGCCATTCCTTTCTGCCGGCAAAGCGCAATCATCAGATGAGCAAAGTCCTGACACACTCCTCTCCTACTGCGGAAGGTGTCCTCAGCTGTCGTCAGCATATCGGTCTTACCAGACTCATAGGTTACATAATCATGTACAAAATGTGCTATGCTGAGACTATCACGGAGAATATCGCTACCATCTAATCCTATAACAGAAGAAAGCAGCATTGTTTCTACCCGCGACATCTCTCCTCCTATGGGGGAGACGGAGGGGGGCTGCGTCAGCCTCGACGGCAGGAAGAACATAGGATGGGGATTGGCATCGGGGATGCAATACGTAGAGCTATCCACAATTCCCCTGCAGGAGTACTCCAGAAGGGAATGCCGTTCCGTAGTGCCGCCCGATATTATCCTATTGCCAAACCCATCCAGTCCTTCATTGAACCAAAAACTATCCGTAATAGTGAACAGTTCTTCTTTGCTCTGCTGAAAAACATTCTGTGCCGGCAGACATCTCAGCAGGATGTTATGTCTTCCGATGCTAGGGCTGAACATCACCCTTGTCGTATATTCGTAGGATAATCTCACGCCTGGATAACAGAGTTAATAGACTTGCACAGCTGCCATTTGCTGTTCTGATCTGACTTTGCCACATTCTCCGGCAGAAGCATCTCCTTAATCAGATTCTTCTCATTGTCGTCAATAAGCTCTGGCCATTCCTCTGACCAGTGTTCCAGCATGGAGAACTGCGCTGCTATGCGGTCGAAGCTATAGTCGTAACGGAGCATCATGTCAATCTTCTCCACTTTCTGTCCCATAACCAGGATGCTGAGGATCTTGCTGGAGTCAACGCGCTGTGCAAGAGAACCGCCAAAGGCAAGCATCCAGTCCGTAACAGGCTGAAGATTAGTGATGTTAGACTCTGCATTGTCTCGCAGTCTTCTCATCAGCGCTATGCTCATCTCGATGTAAGACATGGTCTCGCTCTTGATGTCCTCACGAAGCACAATGGCGTTGTCCAGAGAACGGTTCAGCGAAGAGAGAACGGAGCATGGGTTCTGCTCGTCGTACATCATACCGAGCTGGAACTCTCCCGTAGAGGCATAGCTGTCAGTAGCGTCCAGCTTCTTCCAGAACTCCTCGTAGTCAGCCGGCTGACCGTCAATCATCTTATCGTTTACCTTACGCAACAGGTGGAGAGTCATATAGACACGCTCCACGTATCTTCCCAACCAAAACAGATGGTTGGCTTTGTTTGCAGATATAGCCATCTTTTATATTTACAATTTACAGATTTACAATTTACGGATTTACCAAATTTATTTGTCCCACTAATGTAATTTAATCTCCCTCCCGCTGGAGGGAGGGTTGGTGTGAGGCTTATTTCACCATCACCCATGTATCCTTGAATCCGCCACCCTGGCTTGAATTCACCACGAAAGAATCGGGGTTGCGAGAGAAGCGTGTCAGACCGCTCTTCCATACCTTCGTTTCCTTGCCTGTGATGACAAAGGCTCTCAGGTCGGCTTTGCGTTCCACGATGCCGTCGCCTTCAAGAAGTTCAAGGTCCTTGAAGTCTATGACCTCCTGAGCAATCCATCTGCGTGGCTCATCCTCAAGCAGCTGTCTCATCTCAGCAAGCTTCTTCTCGTCCATGTCCTTTCCGAACATCACGCCGTAGCCGCCAGCCTCACTCACGTCCTTAATCACGAGCTTCTCAATATTCTCCAGCACATACTTCCTGTCCTCTTCATAATAAGGCAGATAGGTAGGTGCATTATGGAGTATAGGTTCCTCTCCCAGATAGTATTTCACCATCTTTGGCACGAAATAATAGATACCCTTATCGTCAGCCACGCCATTGCCGATAGCGTTTATCAGAGCGACGTTGCCTGCCTTGTAAGCCTGCATAACTCCAGGAATACCAAGCAGAGAAGAAGCCTCGAAGCATAGCGGGTCCAGATATTCGTCACTCACGCGGCGATAGATAGCCCCTACCCTAACCTTCACCTTGTTTATTCCGGCATAATAGACAACGTCGTTCTCCACAAAGAGATCGCCAGGATAAGCCAGCGTAGCTCCCGTTTTCTCTGCCAGATACGAATGCTCAAAGAAGGCTGAGTTATAGCGACCTGGAGTAAGAATGACGGTAAGACCATTATCCACACTCATGCTCTGCATCATCTCGCGCAGCATATCGCTGTAGTCGCGGTTGTCAGCCACGGAATTGAAGGTGAATGTCGTAGGCGAAACCTTCCTGCAGAGGTTGCGGGCGATGAGCGGATAGCTGGCACCACTCGGTATTCTGAGGTTATCCTCCAGCACATACCATTTTCCGTCCTTTCCCTCCACGAGGTCAATGCCGGCAATATGAGCATAGACCTTATTCACAGGACTCACTCCTTCACACTCAGGCATATAACCCTTGCTTGAATAGACAAATTCCTCAGGCACGACGCCGTCCTTAATAATCTGTTTCTCATGATAGATGTCCCACAGAAAAGCATTCAGTGCCTTTGCTCTCTGCTCCAGACCGGCCTCAAGATAGTCCCAGTCTGTCTTACTGATAATTCGCGGTACAGGGTCAAAGGGAAACAGCTGTTCGTTGAACACGCCGTGCTTATAGACCCCGAAGCGCACTCCGAATCTCTCAAGCCATTTGTTGACAGTGTCTCTACTGTCAATCAGATCTCGTAAATTAATATAAGCCATATTTTTCCTTAGTTTTTGTATTTTTCGATGTGCAAAGGAACAAAATATAATCTAAAAAAACGCATTTTACTAACAATTTAGCAAAATTCTTTCATCAATGCTTACAAAGGGCACCAAAATAGGCAGTTTAAAATTTCATTCTATTACTTATATACTCCATTTCCCTTTTGGTTTAAAAGTTGCTTTCAATTTAAAACCAGAACACCTTATTTTTAAGACGAATTGAAAGCAGAACTAACAAAAGAAGCATATTTACCCAGAAGTAGGGCGAGGATTTCCGAGCCGTTTTAGCAGAAAAAATGCAGGCTCAAAAAAGATGAGCCTGCATTCTTATTATAGTTTTGATTCTTTTTACTTAAGAACCTTCTTAGCACCCTTTACAACGATACCCTTGTACTGAGTGTTAACCTTCTGGCCAGCGAGGTTGTAGAGAACAACTGTCTGCTGAGCATTGTCAGAAGTGAGCTGGCTGATACCTGTAGCCTCACCGTCAAGAGCAGCGATGAATGACTCAAGATCTGCCTGGAGCTGTGTGAGTGTAGCATCATGCTTAACGAGCTCTTCGTCAGAAGTGTTATCCTCGTCGATAGCATTTACAGCTGACTCCTCAGCGCTGATGCGGTTGCAGAGTGAAGTCCACTCTGAACGAGTCTGCTGATCAGCAACGATCTGCTGTGCATAAGCAGCCTGAACTTCGTCGCGAGTATTTTTGATGCGATTGATAGCCTCGAAGATAGCCTGGATGAGGTGACCGCGGTTTGCATAAGCAAATGCGAGGTTCTCATACTTGTTGAGAGCAACATTGATGTTTGCGAGACGTGAGTTGTGAACAGCCTTCTTAAGGAGTGAACCCTCTGGTACGCGACGCTTGTCGAGGTCGAGCCACTTCTCTTCGTAAGCGATCTTCTCGTCGATGTCTTCGCGAAGCTCGCGGAGATACCACTTGTAGCTGATATTGCTATACTTGTCGAGGAGCTTAGCGTAACGCTCCTTGAGAGCAATAAGCTTGAGTTCGATTTCTGCGTAAGGACCTTCTGGTACAACATTGTTAGAAACAGCTGTTACAGCCTCACCGAAACCACCGCGTTCGTTAGCAGCACGAACAGTCCAAGAAGCAGAAGCGTCATCAACGAGTGTAGCGTTGTCGCGAACGAGTGCATAGAACTCACCGTTCTTGAATACTGCATAAGCAGCAGCGCCGTTTACCATAGACCAAGAGAGAGTGTTGCCAGAAACTACTGCATACTCGATAACCTTCTGAGCAGTGATCTGGTCTGGACGCCATGAAGCGAACACCTTGTCAACAGCGTACTCAGCAGCCTCAGAAGCTGAAAGGATAGTCTCGTACTTCTTGTTGCCTGTAGAGTGAGTGAACTCGATTACGTTAGAAGCTGGAGAGATTACGTTACCCTCTGCGTCCATAGAGTTGTACTCCTTGAACTTGTCAGCAGCTACGTTCATACCACCGATAGTGAAGCGAGACTTAGCGAGCTTCTCAGGCTGGAGGATAGTAGTGTTGATCCAAGCGAGACGAGAAGGATCCTGCCAAGAGCGACCGAAGTTGAACTCATTGCACTTAGTATCGATAGAGCAGTCGAGCATTACATAGCCGAACTTCTTTGCAGAAGCAGGAGCAGCGATTGTAGTGTTCTTGATAGACTCGTTAACGAACTTAACGCGGTTGTAAACAACGTCACCACCACCGCAGATGTAGTCAACAACACCGTGGATTTCGCCATCCTCGAAGTAGAAGTCACCTGAGTTGTTGTTGCTATAGTATGTATCCTGGTAAGACTCGAGGCTTACGTTCTTGCAGATAGTCTGAGTACCGCAGTCCTGGAGAGTTACAGCACGACCAGTACCACCGTCGAATGTCATAGCATTGCGGATAGTGAGATCCTGGAGGTAGAGACCTGTAGCAGAGTTCTTGAGAGTAGCTGTAGAGCCGATACCCTCAACCTCCTTTGGAGGTGCATTAAGGATGATAGTCTTCTCGCGAGACTGACCGATGATAGAAACATTCTTACCAGAAACGCTTGTGAGAACGTCAACACCGAGATCATAAACGCCGTCTGGGAGGAAGATCTTAGCGTCTGGCTTAGAAGCAACTGCGTTGAGAGCCATGAGGAAGCTTGAAACGTCGCCTGGCTTAACAACATAGTAGCCTGTAGCCTCATCGTAAGAGAGGAACTCTACAACATTCCAAACAGAAACGCCGTGAGTGTAGGCGCCTGAAGGGAAGTTGATTGTGAGCCATCCAGCAGGACCGTCATACTCGAATGTATAGCCAGCGCCGTCGCCAGTAGCCTGAACTGGGAACTCAGCAACCTTGTTGCCAGCCTCGTCAGTAACTGTAGCTGTAGATTCAGAAGAGTAGAGACAGTTGCTTACTGTAACGTAGCACTTGCCAGCCACCTGAACCTTGATGTTACCATTCTTGTTTACGAGCCATCCGTGAGTATTGTAGTACTTACCATCGATTGTGATAGCCTCGTGATCCTCTACATAGAAGTAAGGCTTAGTGAGGTCGTAGATGAAGCGTGATGTTGGAGTTGGAACCTCAACAGCTGTAGCGCGAGCGTAGAGCTTAAGGTTCTCCTGGAGCATGTAGCCCTCAGAAATCTTCACTGCTGTCATCTGCTCAGAAGCGAACCATCCGCGGAACTTCTGACCAGAAGGAACTGTTACGTCGTTCTCGCCATACTTGTAAGCAAGAGCAGAACCGCCCTGAACTTCCTCTTCGCCGATGAGCTTACCGTCTGTGTTGTAGTAAGCAACATTAACCATTGGAAGAAGTTCGCAAGCCTCTACCTCGATAGAAGGGATGTAGCTAGCAGAGATGATAGTGAGTGTAGCAGCCTCCTCGAAGTTATAAACCCAGTCAGCTGTACCCTGACAAGCACCGCCGCAGTCGATTGTACCGAGAACAGTATCGCCCTTCTTGATAGTAGCGATAGTAGCACCATACTGGCACTTACCGAACTTGATGCGAACAGGACCGTCAACAGGAACTGTGAGCGTAGTTGTATTGTAGCCGTGCTGAGCATCATGCCAAGTACCGCTAACTGTTACGCCAGCAGGAAGACCAGAAGCAGGCTTTGTAACCTTGTAAGGATCTGGAGTGAAGTCAATAGCGAAGTCAACGAACGCGCGCTTCTCTTCCTGACCGTTTACAGTAGCATTGATCTTAATGTTACCGATAGACATCTTCTTGTTGTTAGCAACATCAGAGATGTAAAAACGGAGAGAAAACTCGCGGCAACCGTCAGCAGTTACTGTTTCCGTGTGAGTAACAGGAGCTGTTGCGTTTGCGTTGTTGTTACGGCGAATCTGAGTCTTTGGGTCGCTGTAGCTAACAATTTCGCTTTCTACACCATCAGCAGCTGTACTCCAAGAGAAGAAGGCATTGTCTGTTCCTTCCTTCACTGCATCGAAAGATACAGAAGAAACCTTGAGCGTAATGCCCTTCTTTACCTTTACCTTGTACTCAATCATGTCGCCAGCTACCTTTCCCGCATTGGTTGTTGTAGGGAGATAAGTCATGAGTGGAGTCGTAGCCTCAGGAACGGTTGGACTGTAAGTAGTAGGACCAGAAACTGTGAGGTCTGTACCTACAGAGACCTTAGTGTCGAGAATGGCACCTGCAATAGCCTCTGAAGCTGTTGCGTTGGTCTCATTACCGTTAGCCCAAGAAATGACTCCTGCTACGTTGTCAAAGCCATCAGCATTTGCTGACACTGCCGAGATGCAAGAGAGCACCAGAAGCAGAGAAAAACGTAAGAACTTTTTCATTGTTTTTGGGATTTGGGGTTAGTATTATTATTTAAGATTTATTTCGGTTAGATTATGGTCTTTGTGCTTCAATTCTCCATGAAAGCACTCTGATAGGCAGGACAAAATTAACATTTTTTCAGGAAAATCCCACATTTATATATTGTATAAATTACAACCGAAAGATTTATCTTGATTTATTTCGTATTGAGAAACGAAAAAGACGGTGTCGCAATGACACCGTCTCATATAAATACCGGCAAAAACGCCTTATTTCTTTTTCACAATCTCAAGCAGTTCGATGGTGAAAATGAGAGTCTCGTTTGGCTTGATATTTTCGCCTGCTCCATGCTCGCCGTAAGCAAGTTCCGAAGGAATGTAAACCTCCCACTTAGAACCTACAGGCATGAGCTGAAGAACTTCCGTCCAACCCTTGATTACCTGCTTCACGCCGAACGATGTTGGTTCGCCGCGCTGGTATGAAGAGTCGAAGACATTACCGTCGAGAGTGCGACCTTCATAGTGCACCTTTACGGTAGAGCTGTCGGCAGGAACCTCCCCCTTCTTCACCTTCTTGAGTATCTTATACTGCAAGCCAGAAGCCGTAGTGACAACGCCTTTCTGCTTTGCGTTCTCTGCAAGGAAATCCTCGCCCTTCTTCTTGTTTGCAGCAAGCATCTCCTCATGAGCCTTCTCCATGGCAGAGTTGAGCATCTTAACTGCACTCTCGCCAGTGAGAGAAGCCTTCTCGCCATTGAGGACAGCTATGATGGTCTGCTTAGCCAGCTCATCATCGAAAGAGACATTCATCGTAGCGAAGCGTGCACGACTCATCTCGAAGAGCTGCTTCACCTCCTCGCCAGCCAGTACGCCGACGGCATAGCTGAGAGAGTCTGAAGGCATCACTCCGTCTGCAAATGCAGGAACTGCGCCCAGAAGAAGGAGTATGTTAAAGAATAACTTTTTCATCAGTTCGGATTACTGTACTGGCATAGCCTGAACAGGCATCTGTGGCTGTGCTTGAGCCTTCTCAATGCTGATAAGCTCAATAGTGAATACGAGTGGAGAGTAAGCTGGGATATCCTCACCTGCCTCACGCTCGCCATAAGCCTGATCGTAAGGGAGGCAAACTTCCCACTTAGAACCTACAGGCATAGCCTTGAGAGCCTCCTGGAAACCAGGAACAACCTGAGCAACAGCCATTGTTGCAGGCTCCTTGCGCTCGTAAGAAGAGTCGAACACCTTACCTGCCATGTTCTTACCTTCGTAGTTGATCTTAACTGTTGACTCAGCCTTAGGCTGCTCGCCCTTACCTTCTGTAAGAACCTTATAGTAGATACCAGTCTTGCCAATCTGCTTAACATCCTTGCCACCAGCATACTTCTTTACGAAAGCATCAGCCTTAGCGATAACGTCCTTGTTTGCCTCAGCCTTGAGCTCCTTGATAAGACGCTCTGCGATAGGAGCAGCCTGCTCAACAGTCATGAGACCCTTCTCGCCCTTTACGCCAGCAACGAGTGCTGCAACGAGATTCTCAACGCGGATAGTCTTTGTAGAATCCTTGCCGAACACTTCTGTGTTGATACCAGGAACCATGTTCTGAGAAACGATCATACCCATCTGGACACCATACTGATAAGCTGCCATAGCCTTGTCGTCCTTCTTAATTGAAGAACCTTCGATGAGACCCTTATAGAAGTCATCAAGATAAGCAGAGTCAATGCCCTGCTGACTGATAGCCTGCTTCAAACCAGCTGACTGAGCCATACCAACAGCGTAAGCGAGAGAGTCTGACTTTTCACCATCCAACTTTACAGATGGAGTCTTTTGGCCACAAGAGCCAACCATAATTGCTGCAGCTGCAAGAGCTACAAGTGAAATCTTTTTCATTATTTTATTATTATTTTTTGGTTTTTAGTTTTTGGGGTTTGGTAATTCCGCATTCTGCTTTATGCATTATTAAAGCACCTTGATAAGCTCAACATCAAAGATGAGGGCTGAGTATGGAGGGATAGAAGCACCTGCACCACGAGCACCATAGCCGAGCATGTAAGGGATGAAGAAGCGATACTTTGCGCCTTCCTTCATGAGCTGAAGACCTTCTGTCCAACCAGCGATAACCTGCTGAAGACCGAATGCTGCTGGCTCACCACGCTGGATAGAAGAGTCGAACACTTCGCCTGTTGTGAGGAAACCTTCATAGTGGCACTGAACAGTGTCTGTAGCCTTAGGCTGCTTGCCTGTTCCTTCCTTGAGCACCTTGTACTGAAGACCAGAAGGGAGCACAACAACGCCTTCCTTCTTTGCATTCTCTGCAAGATACTTCTCGCCTTCTTCCTTTGCCGCCTTGCCCTTTTCCTCTGCAAGTTTCTGAGTTTCAGCCTCAAGCTTCTGGAAGTAAGCGTTTACAACCTGCTGAGCCTCCTTGTGAGAAACCTTAAGTTCGTTGCCATTGATAACGTCTTCAATGGCAGCAGCAAAGTCTGCCGCAACAATATTCTGAGCTCCCATGTGAAGGAGCTGGTCTCCGATGCCGAGACCGAGAGAGTAACTAAGTTTATCCATATTTTTTTAATTGATAATTGAAAAATGAAAAATAAAAATTAGGCTGGCGCACAGCACTTTTATTTTTTACTTTTTTTATTTTTCACTTTTCACTTTTCACTTTTCACTTTATTTACTTGTCTATCATCTTCAGGAACTCTGAACGCAGCGCAGCGTTCTTCTTGAAGTTTCCGGTGAGATAGCTGGAGGTCATCTTGCCTTCCTTTCTTGCTCCGCGCATGGTCTTACAGAGGTGTTCGCCCTTCATCACGAGAGCCATGCCAAGCGGTGGATATTCCGTACCAAGTGCCTCAGTGAGCATCTCAACGACATCTCGCGTCAGTCGCTCCTGAACCTGCAGTTTCGCGCTGCAATAGTCTATCACTCTGCCAATCTTTGATATACCGAGAATCTTACCCTTAGGATGTGGCAGATATGCAAACCAGTAATCTCCGAAGAAAGGCATCATGTGGTGTTCGCAGCAAGAATAGAACGTACCGCTGTCGATGATCAGACCATCATACACCAATCCGTCAGCTCCATTTTGGAAGACGGTGATGTTCGGCTTCTCTTCCTCTTTGTAGCCACGGAATATTTCGCCAAACATGCGAACAATACGGTCAGGAGTGCCCTGAAGACCCAGTCTGTCAGGGTCTTCGCCTATATAACGGAAAATGTTTCGCACACTTTCCTTCACGGTTTCTATGGAAACTCCGTTCTGTACTAATTCACTATTCATAGCGTGTTCTTGAGGATGATTTATCGCCATTTTGGCATATTATAGGTCGCAAAATTACAACAATATGCACAATAAGCAAAACTTTTAACAAAAAATCTGCTTCAAATATATCATAAAACAAATAATTTATGTAATTTTGCCAACTGAAATCATTTAAAACGTACAATTTGAATTATGAAAAAGATAGTTTTTCTAACAGGTGCCGGCATGTCGGCTGAAAGTGGAATAAAGACCTTCCGCGATGCTGGCGGACTTTGGGAGGAATATCCCGTAATGCAGGTGGCATCCCACGACGGATGGCTTGCTGACCCAGAACTCGTAAACCGCTTCTACAACGAACGACGCAAGCAACTCATCTCTTGTCTGCCTAACGACGGTCATAAGCTTGTTGCTGAGCTGGAGAAGGACTATGAGGTGGTGGTGGTTACCCAGAATGTTGACAATCTGCACGAGAAGGCTGGAAGTTCAAAGGTCATCCATCTGCATGGAGAACTGATGAAGGTATGCTCTTCCCGTGACACAGAGAACCCGCACTTCTGGCGCACCATGACAGAGGACGACTACGAGGTTAAGCCTGGCGAAAAGGCTGGCGACGGCAGTCTCCTCCGCCCATACATCGTCTTCTTCCAGGAGTCTGTTCCGAAAATGGACGATGCCGTCATCGAGGCTCATAATGCGGATATCTTCGTGATCATCGGCACATCTCTCAACGTCTATCCGGCGGCAGGACTTGTGCAGTATGTCAAGTATGGAACTCCTGTATATCTCATAGACCCAAACCCTACCGTAGGACCAGCCGCAAGCAGCAATCTCACCATCATCGCCAAAGGGGCTTCCGAGGGTATGAAGGAACTGATGGAAAGACTTAAGGGGTAATTATAATTGATAATTGACAATTCGACGAATCGAAACTTCGAAACTTCGAAACATCGAGATTTCGAGATTTCGAAAAAAATTGCACAACAATGAAACGAATTATATCATTGTTTCTGCTTGCCTTTTCTTTCGCATTGTGTTTCGCTGCACCGGCAAAGCGTGTCACGAAGACAATCACCGTAAACGGCAAGCAGATTCAGGTTACTCTTCGCGGTAACGAGAAGCTCCACTACTGGCAGTCTGCCGATGGAACACGCTACCGTCTTCGGGAAGAAAGCACTCCTGCAATTCTTTCCGAAGCGGACGTGCAGCAGGCTTTGATGTCTGACAAATTCACTCAGAAAGCCATCAAAGAAAGTGCCAAGCATTATGCGCCAAGCGCTTCTAAGGCTGCTACGAAACAAAACACACAATTCATCGGACAAAAGCGCGCAATCGTTATCCTCGCTCAGTTTCCTGACAAGAAGTTCTCCTTCACTGACTCTGCCAAGGTCAAGGCTGAATACGAAAGAATCTTATGTGAACGCAACTACAATGAGCGTTATCAGAATGGTTCCGTGCGCGATTATTTCAATGCTCAGTCTTACGGCAAGTTCGACTTCCTGGTTGATGTGGCAGGTCCTTATACTCTTCCTAACAACATGGAGTATTACGGAAAAAACGACCTTAGTGATAATGACGAGCATCCTGGTGAATTGATTTACCATGCTATTCAGGCTGCGGACAAAGACGTGGATTTCTCAAAATACGACTGGGACGGCGACGGCGAGGTGGAACTCATCTACGTCATCTATGCCGGATACAGCGAGGCTCAAGGCGCTTCGTCTAACACCGTCTGGCCTCACGCATGGAACCTTGAATACGCCAATTGGGGAAACACACATACAGCCAACCAAATCTTCGATGGTGTTCGTCTCGATCAATACGCTTGCAGCAGTGAGCTCTATGGCACTCGCGGAAAGAACGTTGACGGCATTGGCACCATCTGTCATGAACTGTCACATTGCTTCGGACTTCCTGACCTTTACTGCACCGATAATTCTCATACAGAACTGTGCATGGATGAATGGTCTGTCCTCGACCACGGATGCTATGGCAACGATGGCTTTTGCCCCGTTTCATACACTGCTTACGAGCGATGGATGTGCGGCTGGCTGGAGCCTGTTGAACTGAATAGTCCGAAGTTCGTAAAACAGATGAACGACCTGAACCTCAGCGGCGATGCTTATATTATATATAACGATGCACATAAAGACGAATATTACGTACTCCAGAACATACAGCAGACTGGTTGGAGCAAATACTCTCCCGGACATGGTCTGCTCGTAATACACGTGGATTACGACGCTGACGCTTGGTACTACAACGAGGTGAACAACCAGAAGAAGCATCTTCGCGTTTCGCCAATCTGTGCAGACAACAAGCGCGGAGCATACGACCTTGCCGGAGACACTTATCCCGGCACTTCCAACAACACGCAGCTCACCGACACATCCTCTCCTGCTGCCACTCTCTTCAACAAGAATGCTGACAACACCATGTTCATGGGCAAACCGATAACTGATATCGCTGAGAATGATGGAGTAATATCATTCACTTTCATGGACGGCATATACGTGGAAGAGCCTCATGATGCGGAAGCCTTTATTAGAGAAGGGCAGATTATAGTCAGTTGGACATCCGACGATGATGACATTGCTTCCTACAACATCAGATATGGCGAATACAAGGAAGGGGAGTCGTCAGAGGAAGTCTGTGTGAATGAAGACTTCGAAAAGTGTAAGTCAACGATAGACAGCAGCACAGACATATCAGGCATCCTTAACACTGTTCTCAGCACATCTGGCTTTACAGGACATAAGCTCTTCAGTGGTAAGCAGGGACTCAAAATGGGCAGTTCCAAGGAAGACGGTTGGCTTCTCTCCCCTACCATTTCGGCTGCATCCGGATCTATTAGGGTTGAGGTAAATTCCGAAATATATAATACTGACAACGGAAAAATAACCATATCTCTTTATGCGCCTGGAGCCCTTGTACCGTTCTATCTTTCTACTCCTTACGACGCTGGCAGTCCGTTCTCTTTGACAAGAGACGATATTCCTGACAGGTGCAATGTGATGGTCAGCGCAAGCAAGCGACTTTACCTCTCCAACCTTCAGATCATCTCTAATGCCGTCAATCCTTACCAGAACGGAAAGGTCATAACAGGCATCTCCGCCGTGCCATTCTCTTTCAAGCCCGACTTTGAGGCAGAGCAGTATTGGGTTCAGGTTCAGGCAGTCAATTCTTCTGGCAAGGAATCTGATTGGTCAGACTACATCCTCGTCAGCTTAACACCATCAGAACCTTCAGACCCACCAAGCGGTATTAAAGGAATGCAGAATGCAGATTGCAGAATGCAGAATTACTACAACCTGAACGGCCAGAGAGTCGGCAAAGACTATCGCGGCATTGTTATACGAGGCGGAAAAAAAGTGATAACTCAATAAACTTTCACACCTTGACAATCAATAACTGAAGTTTCCCACCTTTAAACCCGAAGGCTGGGAAACTTCAGTTTCTTATTTTTTGAATGAATGATTGAATGAATGAACGACCTCGTCCGTCCCTGCTGCTGGCAAAGTTAGGATTAATATTTTGAACTCACAAGAAAAATGTACCGAATATGTTTGTAGGGCGAACATTTGTGAGCCGTTTGCGGGAATAAAACCTGAATCGCGGCTCGGAAGGTTCTTTGCACTAAAGGCAGAGCATCGCAAGCGCGGAGCGTAGCTCGGCGGCCGAAGGGGAAGCCAAATCCTCGCCCTACATCGGAGGGTCGCAGCCCTCAGCGCACCAAGGGGAGAAAGCTCCTCAAACTCTCCAAAGGGGAGATTGTAATGGGTTTTGCGGCGGTTTTGGAAACGACGCCCCATGGCGCATTCTATGTTAATCACCAAGCGTTTTGGCGACTTTCGTAACCGTTCTTGATGCAGTTAGCTTCTTTTCGGTTAATCCGTTCTCCATTATGCTGTTTTTGCAAATATTCTGTCTTC
>JAZRYU010000094.1:0-7595 GCA_045600885.1 Prevotella sp. | reverse complement strand
GTTGAGGTCGGATTGGATTCAAACGGCAGGAAAAATAGAGGTGGCAAGTTGATGGAGAATCTCGTAGAGAAGCACATAAAAACAGCCGGATTTATTAAAGACAAGACCTATTTCAAGCAAATGACCATCAAGAAGGTACAGAAGAAATGGGGCCTTGATCTATCGGGGATTTCGAACAATGGGAAAACTGTCAAACGATTTGATTTTGTAATAGAAGGACATAATGAAATTTTATGCATTGAAACTAACTTCTATACCAGTCAAGGGTCAAAACTTAATGAGACAGCAAGGAGCTACGAAGAAATAGCAAAAAGTTCTGCCTCTATTAAAGGTTTCCGATTTGTATGGATTACAGATGGATCTGATGGCTGGAGCCAAGCTAAAAATAATTTGGAAGAGACCTTTGATGTCTTGGAGGATTTATACAATATCAAGGATTTGGAAGACGGTATTTTGTCTGAAATAGCCAAGTAGATGTATGACCGCTGCGTATTATAAATCAGAGAACAAAGATTTTACACTCCTTAAAGGAGACTGTATCGAATTATTGAAATCTTTTGATTTCAAGTTCGATATGGTCTTTGCCGACCCGCCGTATCACTTATCGAATGGTGGCATCAGTATACAGAGTGGGCGTATGGTCTCTGTCAATAAGGGAGAATGGGATAAATCGCAAGGCTTTGAGGAAGATTACAAATTTGATAAGGAGTGGTTGTCTGCTTGCAGAGATAAACTGAAAAGCAATGGTACTATTTGGGTAAGCGGGACATATCACAATATTTTTTCAATAGCTAGATGTCTGACGGAACTTGGTTTCAAGATTCTGAATTGCATTACTTGGGTCAAAACAAATCCACCACCAAATCTCTCCTGCAGGTATTTTACCTATTCGGCAGAATATATTCTTTGGGCGAGAAAGGAGCAGAAGGTTGCTCACTATTTCAACTATGAGTTGATGAAAGAGATAAATGGCGGTACCCAAATGCGTGATGTCTGGACTCTGCCTGCAATCGCAAAGTGGGAAAAGAGTTGTGGCAAACACCCGACTCAAAAACCATTGTGCGTCCTTTCTCGAATAATTCAGGCTTCAACAGAACCTGGCGCTTGGATTCTTGATCCGTTTACTGGCAGCAGCACTACCGGTATTGCAGCCACACTCCTTGGCCGCCGCTTCCTCGGCATCGACCAGAGCGATAAGTTCTTAGATTTAAGTAAAGCTCGTAGAGAAGAACTAAATAGTTATGCCATCCGTGGCGAGTATCTGGACAACCTCCAGAAACAAGCCAAACTGTTTGAAGACAAGGATATTCGAGTCCTCAGTGAGCCACAGGCTTACTATGGGCCAGATTTACCGTTTTGATGAATCAAGTAACCATCATAACAGAATAAACTGATAATTTTTATCTGGTGAACGAGCGATTGTAATGAGAGTTGTGATAAAGATACAATACGGGTGTTGAACGAGCGTTATGCTGGGAAGGGTATTGCAACTGATTGAAGAAAGAATTTGAAATATCAGCAACGAAAAATATGAAGATATCATCTGTTCAGATACGGAATTTTAGAAAACTTAAGAATTGCCACATTGATTTTGGTGGGCAAGAGACGGTATTTGTTGGTGCTAACAATAGCGGAAAAACTTCCGCTATCAGTGCCATCGTATGGTTTCTGAAGAATACCGAAAAATTTACTCTGAAGGAGTTTACAGCTACCAATTGGGCGAAAATTAACGAAATCGGTGATAATTGGCTTAAGAAAGATCCTGTAGATGAACAGTGGTTGAATCCACATCTTTGGGATAAGTTCGTCCCATCATTAGATATTTGGATAGGTATAGATGAAGGAGAGCAATTCAGAGTAAATCATCTTATTCCATCTCTTAGTACTTGGGAAGGAAAGATGGTGGGTGTTAGATGCCAATACGAGCCAACAGATGTCAAAAAACTATATGCGGAATACAAACTTGCAAGGGGAAAAGTTGCTGAGCTGGAGGCAACAGAGGAATGGAAGAAGGCTTCATCCCCAGATTTGTTTCCAAAGAATCTTTGTGACTTTATCGGGAAAGGTTCAAATTTGAAGGGCTACTTTGATGTGAAGTATTACGTCATTGATCCAAAATCGGAAACATGGGATGAAGGGCCATCACAAGATACTCCCGATGATTGCTTGGATATGAATCCACTAGAAGAGCTTATAAGAGTAGATGCTATATTGGCCTCAAGAGATTTCTCTGATCCTCAAGGTCAGTCGGATTCCGAAATAGATACACTGTCAAAGCAATTTCAGAAATACTATTCAAGCAGCAATAAGGAAGAGGAAGACCTGACACCAGAAGGATTAGAACTTGCCAGTGGTGTTGCAAAGGCCAATGAAACCTATGATGCCAAACTGAAGAAGACTTTTGAGAATCCTGTGAGTGAACTTCAAGATATAAACTATCCTGGATTTCAAAATCCTGAAATAACCATCAGGAGCAAGATTCAAATTGAGGAGGCCATTAAACATGAATCAGCTGTGCAGTTTGCTATTCAGGGTATGCCTGAATTGGAATTGCCTGAGAAATACAATGGATTAGGCTATCGAAACCTGATATCCATCTATTTAAAATTGATGGACTTCCGTGAGCAATGGGTCAAACCCATCAACGAAGGGAGAAGCATTCAGCCGATTCATCTGGTATTTGTGGAAGAACCAGAAGCACATTTGCATGCACAAGCACAGCAAGTATTTGTAAAGAAGGCATACGAAGTTTTACGGAAACACAAGTTACTGGAAGAACAGCCATGGCTCAGTACCCAATTGGTGCTGACAACTCATTCCAATCATGTGGTAAATGAATTGGATTTGAACTGTATGCGTTATTTCAAGCGCGTTGTTGACCCATCCTTGTCAATTCCGATTTCGAAAGTAGTAAATCTTTCCAGCACTTTCGGAACAGATGAGGACACTAAGCGCTTCGTAACAAGATATATACGCCTTACACATTGTGATCTGTTCTTCGCAGATGCGATTATCCTTGTGGAGGGACCAGCTGAGAAAATTCTTGTTCCAAAATTCATCAAAAAAGCAGGATTGGACTCATACTATATTTCGGTAATTGAAATTAATGGCAGACATGCTCATAGTTTCCGAAGCCTGATGGAAAAATTAGGAGTGGCAACTTTGATTGTAACAGACATTGATGCCGCTGAAAAGAAAACTGGAATTGATGAAAAGAATCATGACTGTGCTGTTATCACGGCCAAGGGAAAGGGCTATCACACCGGGAATCCGACTATCAAGAATTGGATTGTTGGGAAAGATAAGATAGATGAATTGTTGGCACTTTCTGCTAAAGACAAGATTTTCGGTAACGTCAAGATTGCTTATCAAGAGCCAGTATTTGTTAAGTGGGATGCTGATAAAGACGATACTACTGAAATCTGTCCATATACCTTTGAGGATGCGCTGATTTTTACAAATCTACATCTCTTCCAGCAGGAAAAACTTGGCAGACAGGGAGCGATAACAACAATTGCCAATCTTTGTGAGCAAAGTTCATCAGCCGCAGAACTTCAGAGTAAAATATTTGAGAAACTGGAACATACAGGTGGATTCCAAAAAGCGGATTTTGCCAACAGTTTGCTTTACTCAGATCAATTCGATAGCTTGGAAACGCCAAATTATATTGAAGATGGGTTGACCTGGATGAAGAATTTTTTGGATTCAAACGGAACGGACAATGGAAAATAATATCGATAAGCAAGTAGATGAGACACTTGAAGAGTGTATTCTGGCATCTCCTCGCAAAAGTTTTTTTCTTTTTGCAGGAGCCGGTTCCGGAAAGACATACTCATTAGTTCTTTTGCTCAAAAAAATTCGCGATAAGATTGGAAAAGAATTGTTGCTTCAAGGGAAACAAGTGGCAGTAATTACCTTTACCAATGCTGCAACAGATGAAATCATCAACCGTTTGGATTATAGTTCGGTATTCCATATCTCTACAATCCATAGTTTTGTATGGGATGTTATTAAATATTACCAATCGGATATCAAAAAGCTATACGGTAAATATATTCAAGAGGATATCGAAGAAGTCCAACAGAAATTGGATGCAGCCAAGAATAAGACTACAAAAACTTACTTGTCAAACTTGGAAAAATTGGAGAGTTTGAAAATACGTCTTAATAAGACCAAGGATATTGATAAGTTTGTATATAACCCCAATGGCAACAATCCTGAATACAATGCCTTGAAACATGCTGAAGTCATTAAGATATCTGCTCAGATGATTAGCGACAATCCAATGCTTCAACAAATAATAGCTCAACGTTATCCTGTCCTATTAATTGATGAGAGTCAGGACACAAAAAAAGAATTGGTGGATGCTTTCTTCAAGATTCAGGCTAACAATGCTGACATCTTTACATTGGGGCTACTTGGTGACCAAAAACAACGCATCTATGCCGATGGCAAGGAAAATATGGCAAGCAATATTCCAACTCAATGGGAGAAGCCTGTCAAAAGGATGAACTATCGTTGCGCCAAACGTATTATTGAATTGTCGAATACCATAGGGAAAGAGATAGATGAGTTTGCAGAACAAACTCCACGTGATGATGCCACTATAGGCGTAGTAAGGTTGTTTGTGATCAAGCTTTATGAGGGAATTAATAAAGATGAAATTGAGTCGACTGTGATGAAGCAAATGGCTACTGCTGCCGAAGATAGCAAATGGTACGGCGAGAATACCGAAGTTAAGATCTTGGCATTGGAGCACATGATGGCGGCAAGAAGACTTGGTTTTGATCAGTTCTTCGCATCATTATCAAGAGTGTCCAAATATCAGATGACATTTTTGCAGGGAACCGTGCCGGAGATAGAATTCTTCACAAAAGAGGTGTTGCCTATCGCAGAGTCAGTTAATGGTGATGGAAGGGTTGCACTGAATTTATTGAAAGCATATTCCCCCTTGCTCAGTAAAGAAGTATCGGAGAAGCCTTACGATTTATATTTGCGATGCAGAGAAGAGGCTGGTAAAATGTCTGCTCTCGTAAATTGCAATAAAACCATACGTGAAATAGTTGAGGTCATATACAAATCTCAATTATTGACTATTCCGGATGTTGTCCTAAGAGCGAGTAAACTGCTCTTAGAAGATATTACTACGGAAGATGACGAAGATTTGGCAGCCTGGGTTCAAGCAATGGATTTACCCATAGATATGGTTAGACGATATGACGATTATGTCAATCAGAAGACCCGTTTCGATACTCATCAGGGAGTGAAGGGCTTGGAGTTTGATAGGGTAATGGTTATTATTGATGATTCCGAAGCAAAAGGGTTTATGTTTAGTTATGATAAATTATTTGGAGTGAAAGCATTGTCTGATACTGACAAGAATAATTACGCTCAAGGGAAAGAAACTTCAATTGAACGGACACAACGGTTGTTTTATGTAACTTGTACCAGAGCAAAGAATTCATTGGCGGTAGTAATGTACACAGAATCTCCTGAAGTTGTCAAGGCGAAAGCTATAGAGAAAGGATGGTTTCGAACTGAAGAGATTGTGATTTTATGATTTACATATAGAAAGGCCACCACTGTTTCCGAGTTATCCTGATGATACAAACAAACCCCTCATTTGAAATCCTCAGACATCAGAATTTGTTTGTATAAAATTCTGTCAAAAATACTTAACTAATTGATAATCAATACTGCAATCTATCTTCAACGAGGATGAATATTAGGGGTTAATTTACTGAATTACAATAACTTAATACGAACTACCCGACGAACTGCCGGGTAGTTTTCGTTTTTGAAAATATGGAATAGAATTGCTTAATTTGCAGATCGTTCGTTGCTACGATTTTTTAATTCAATACTTTTGACGGACTATTTGCAAATAAAATGAAGATAAAAGGCCACTATATTCTCTATAGCTATTCCGGCGGATAGTCGGCCACCGATTCCGGTGATACTCGGCCACCTGGTTTAGATTCGCAAAGATATCAATATTTCTTTCTCATACTATCTCCTTTCAGCTCGAAGCGGAGAGATTTGTGTGCTATTCTGTCCAGACATGCTTCTGCAAGCATCTCATTGCTGAAGACGCCGTACCAGTCGGCGACAGCCAACTGGCTGGACAGTATCAGCGATTTCCTGTGATACCTGTCATCGATGATTTGTTCAATGTCGTTCTGCTGCTGGCCTTCGAGACGTTTCATTCCAAAGTCATCTATGATGAGCAGGTCCAGATGCTCGATCTTTTCAAAGAACTTGAGTTCGTGACCTTCAAGCCTGGCAAGTTTAAGCTCGTCCATCAGCCTGCTGACAGTATAGTACCTTACTTTGTATCCAAGCCTGCAGGCTCGTTCGCCGAGGGCGCAGGCAAGGAACGACTTGCCGGTACCGGTCGGTCCGCTTATGACAATCGTAGCGCCGTTTTTCAGGTATTCCCCAGTTGACAGCTGAGTGATTGCACCGGCTGGGATACCACGGGCATCGCTGGTTTCGAGTTCTTCCAGGCTTGCCTGCTGCTTGAAGTTGGCATTGCGTATCAGCCTGTCGATTCTGTTGTTGCGTCGGCTGTCCAGTTCGCTCTGCAGCAGCAGCTCGAGGCCGTCCGGGAAGGAGAGTTTGTCTATCTGATGTGTTTCGTTGAGCGTCTTCCAGCATGATGCCATGCCTGGCATGTGCAGGGTGTGGAAGGAGTTTGATATTGTGTCCATTGTTCTTGTCGCTTGTTATTGGAAGAAGATTGTGCCGCGCATGTTGGCATGATCAGTAGGTTCCGGCACGGCTGCGGATTCCCTTATCTGATGTGACTGCTGTACGGTCTTGAGGACGTTCTCCAGTCTCTTTCCAGTGAAGAGTCTGTTCTCGAGGCAGATCTCGCAAGCCTCCTCGAAGATGTCCTCCGGATAGCTTCGCTGAAGTCTCAGCATCATGTCGCACGTCTTGTAGTAGTACTCCGGAGGGCATGAGCCGTTGGACCCTGCGAACATCGAGTCGAACAATGCGAGAAGAGCATCGGAGACGCTCCTTGCTCTGTCCTTGTAGTAGGATGCCGACCGCTTCGTAAAGGCAAGTGTATTGGATGCAAGATGTTCGTCTACCGACGTGTAACCGAAACTGCGGTCACGCCTGTGCGTTGCGACAAGTTCGCCTTTGACATACACCTTGACGAGTGTTGACGTAAAGATTATCTTCGCCTTGCATCCTATGAGTGTGTATGGCACTGAGTAGTAGTGCTTGTCGCAGCTCAGATAGACATGGCCGTTCTGCTGCACGGCGACTTCGGCGTATCGCTTCATCTGGTACGGAGTCGCAGGCAAAGGGAGCAGTTCCGGCTTTTCCACTGCGTGGAAGTGTTCTTCTCGAGTGTATGGACGCTGCTGCATGCGTGTTTGATTGTGGCAGGCAAGGAACTCGGACACGGCGGCATTCAGTTCCTCCAGCGAGAAGAACTGGCGGTTTCTCAGGCGGGCATATATCCTGTGGTAGATGATCTGCACCTGATTCTCAACCTTGGCTTTCTGTGTTGGCTTGACAGGCTGGCATGGTATCGTGACGAAGCCGTAGTGGTTGCCCATGTCGTCCATCGCCTTGTTCAG
>JAZRYU010000093.1:0-8056 GCA_045600885.1 Prevotella sp. | reverse complement strand
GACTGATTGTAGAGGTCATCAACGTCATTGCAGGGTTCATAGCCTGTGATCCGTTCGAACTTATTGAGAACGTAATAAACAACAACAATCAAATCAAAGCAGTGAAGCAAGCCTTCGACCGGCTCGACCTAGCCGGAGCGGCGGCCTAAATCACTTGCGAAACTTGAGTAATATATATGACTATGCATAGAATTCTATTTCTTACTTACGAGATGATCCCATTTTCTGAAAACTGGGGAGGGTGTCAACGTGTCCATTATCTCGCAAATTCTTTGGCAAAAGATAACGAGGTGTTCGTTATTGCCAGTAAGAATCTTAAAGAACCGAGTAAAAAAACAGAAAAAGAGCAATTATATCATACTTGTTTCTTTGATAATGAATTACACGTAAAATTATTTGATAAAAGCAATACTTGCGAAAGTGGAGGAGTAGTAAAGAAGAAAAACTATAGGCCTTCGACCTTGATGAAGATAAATACATGGATAGATAGGACTTTTTTTAATGAGCCTAATAAATGTGGCACAATTGTGTCTCATTGGATAATGTGTAACAGCTCAAATATCATATCGTTTATCAAGCGGAATAATATTGACTTTTTCATCGTAAGTTTGCCGCCTTGGAGCACAGCGAACATAAGGTTGATTAGACAAATAAAGAAACTTGGAATTAAGGTGCTGGTTGATTATAGAGATCCCTGGAATTGCTGGAATGACAAGTATGGAATCACATTTTATAGAGAAAGGAAGTTGCTGAAAATGGCAGATGTCGTTTCGGTAACTAATGAAAATCATAAAAATCGAATTATTAATGATTTCCATATTTCAGACGACAAAATTCATGTAATTATGAATGGGTTCGATAATGATCTGTGGAATTCTATTGATACAAATATTGTCAGTAAAGGCAACGAATTATTAACATTCACTTATATAGGCTCCATTTCATTAGCAAAAAAAAATAGCTATATAAGGAATCCGTACAATTTTATTACAGCTATCTCCCGTTCGCATTTGAGAGATAGAATTCTTTTCCGAGTTGTCGGATATTATGATGAAAACACATATCAGGAAGTCTCTAAATTAATACCGCATTTTGAAATGATTCCATTTGTACCGCAACGTGATTCTTTGTTAGAGATGTGCAAAGCTGATGTTTGTATGAACTTACATGTGGTTAATGATGGATCATCTCGATATCTTATAGCTGGCAAGATATTCGATTACTACCGGAGCGGGACAGCTATTCTATCGATTAATGGCGAGACTTCTCTTGAGCGGCAGTTTGTTCTTGAGAATCATCTTGGGTATTACTCAAATAATGAGGTTCAGAATTTAATCCAAGTAATAGAAACTATTTACTCGGATTGGGAGAATAATGGGCATGTTTTAAGGCCTAAAAAGGATTGGAGTATCGAATATTCACGGCAATATCAGAATTCGGTATTTTGCTCTATCATTGAAAAAGCATAAATATATAGTGATATGTTGGTATATCAACACTTTTTTAGACATTCTGGACAATTATGATATCAGTTTGTATGGCCACTCATAATGGCGAAAAGTATATCAAAGAACAAATAGATTCCATTCTTAAGCAATTGGATAATGATGATGAACTCGTTATTTCCGATGACGGTTCAAATGATTCTACGTTAGAAATTATAGAGAGATATAATGATTCTCGAATCAAAGTGTATCCTCAGAGAAGTCCTTCAGGGTTGTTAGGACACGAGTATGCAACTTTAAACTTTGAGAATGCATTGGCCCATGCTAAGGGTGATGTCATATTTCTTTCAGATCAAGATGACGTGTGGAAAGATGACAAGGTATCAGTCTGTGTGAATTATTTAAAAGAAAATGACTATGTGGTAAGTGATGCCTATGTAACTGATGCTGATTTAAACATTATTTCTGACACCCGATTTACCAAAGAGGAAAAGATTCATTTCAATAAGTATCTGGCTGTGGTTTTGAGTACGCCATATCAAGGAAGTTGTGCTGCATTCAGAAGAAGTGTACTGGATAAGGCCATGCCATTCCCAAAGGGGATTCAATCTCACGATCGCTGGATAGGAAATGTGGCAGCGTTCTATTTCAAGTACAGGATTATTCCAGAGAGACTCATTTACTACAGGCGTCATGAGGGTGTGACATCAAGTGCGTTGGGTAATAATAAACGGTCGGCCGGATTGCTGAAAACGGTGGGCTACAAGTTGGGATATATCAAGGGACTGTTGTCAATAATTTGGAAATAAGAATGTAATATATGAGCCTCGAACAGATAATTAATTACCAGTTGAATAAGATTCCTGGAGTGAAGAAATACATCAAGCGTGTGTATCAGTTGGGGATGTACGCCATTTCCCCTAAGTTGAAATCAGAAGGGAATATCGTGCGGGTATCGCCCGATGAGCCGGGAGAGTACTTCTTCGGCTATTACGACAAATCTCCTTGGGACATCACGGGCAGGTATATGCTCTGTATGAGGGCGAAGGACACTTGGTCGGAGCCAGATCCGTTGGGTGAGGCGGAAATCCTGTTGATTGATACGCAAGGGAAAAACAGCTACCGTAAACTTGCCACCACCCATACATGGAACGTGCAGCAGGGGTGTATGGCGCAATGGCTCGGGCCATCGTTCGACAAGGAGGTTCTCTACAACGATTTGCGTGACGGAGAATATTGCTCCGTAGTCCTGAACATCGAGACGGGCGAAGAGCGTGTGCTGCCGCTGCCGGTTTACACAGTGTCGAATGACGGCAAGACCGCCCTCTCTCTTGATTTCTCTCGTCTGCATAGCCTTCGCTTGGGTTATGGTTATGCGGAACTTCCGGAAACGACCAAAGGTGTGGCTCTGCCCGACACTACAGCCGTATGGAGAATGGATATTGAGACAGGTGAGGTTGTGGAATTGTTGAAATATACGGACTTCGCTTCCTTCCAGCCAAGGTCAGAGATGCTTGAAGCTGGTAGTGTACACAAGGTGAACCATCTGATGCTCTCGCCTAACGGGAAGAGATTTATGGTGCTGTACCGCTGGTTCTGCGGCCAGAGGAAATATACCCGCCTGATAACCTGCAATGTGGATGGTACGGATATGTATGTCCTTTCGGACGATGATATGGTGAGCCATTGCTACTGGAAGAATGATGAGGAGATCATCGCATTCGAAAGGAAGAAAGAGTTCGGCCCTGGCTATTATCTAATGAAAGATAGAACCCAGGAATGGACTCATATCTGGCCTCAGTTGAGTAATGACGGGCATCCGAGCTATTGTCCTATAGATAATAATCTTGTGGTGTTTGATACTTACCCGAGCCGTTCACGTATTCAGGAAGTGAAACTTGGGCTTGATACTGATATTACAGGAGAAAGTGTGAAGACAATTGCAAAGGTCTTTGCGCCATTCAGGTACGATAATGACACCCGTTGCGACCTTCATCCACGTTGGCGTCAGGATGGCAAGGCCGTTTGCTTTGACTCTGTTTTTGAAGGCCGTAGAGGACTTTACATTGTGAATTTGTAGTTTTTTATGACTACGTTTTTTTATCGTGAATTATTCGCAAAATGAATCGGAATTATGAACGAAATTAATATGGTGGTTCTGATGTCGGTCTATAAGAACGACAATCCTGAACACTTGTGCCTTTCAGTTGAGAGCATTTTGAACCAGATTTATCAGGATTTTCTGCTCTTGGTTGGTGTGGATGGTCCTGTGGGTGACGGACTGAGTGAAATGCTTCGTGGGTATGAATCAGATGCTCGTTTGAAAGTATTCTGGTTCCCTGAGAATAGAGGTTTAACAGCCGTACTGAATAACCTGCTGGAAGAAGGTAAGAAGTTGCAACCAAAGTATTTCGCGCGTATGGATGCGGATGACATATCTAAGACTGATCGTTTTGAGAAACAGGTGAATTATTTGGAGGCTCACCCTGAGCTAGACGTGATAGGTGGTGCGATAGAGGAGATGGAGTATGATGGTCAGTTGAATGGCAAGGTGATACAATATCCGTTAACTCACGATGAATGTTCCCGTTTCTTTGCTACCCGTAATCCGCTGGCGCATCCAGCAGTGATGTTCAATGCCAAGTTCTTCGATAAGGTGGAATCCTACAATGCATCGTTCAAGAAGAATCAGGATACAGAACTTTGGTATCGTGCCTTCAAGGCTGGATGCAAGTTCGGAAATCTAGAAGATGTGGTGCTGACCTTCCGTGTGTCGAAGGACATGTATAAGCGCAGAGGCGGAACGAAGTTCGCCAAGGAAGTGCTGAAGCTTCGTAATGAGATCAACCGTGGATTGGGCTACGGACTTAAAGCAACACTCTTCGGCTATGCCTACTACATCATGGCTATCAGCCCAGGATGGGTGAAGAAGTTTGCGTATACTGTGTTCAGATAAAATGAAAGAAATCAATAAGTTATTCTTTGAACTAATAAGAGTTGCGGTAGGCGCACAAGATTGCCTCTCTCATACGCCCACGGCGGATGAGTGGGGTAAACTGTATAAGGCGGCTAAAAAGCAGTCGCTGGTAGGCGTCTGCTTTGCCGCCTTGCAGAAGCTTGGAGCTGATGCGTATGAGGGCTTTGCCCGAATCGGCATCAGTGAAATGCTATACCTCACTTGGATGGGAATGGCGACTAAGATTCAGCAAAAGAACGAGACCGTTAATCAGCAGTGTGCTGAGCTGCAAGCGAAGCTCTCTGCTGATGGATATAAGTCTGCGATACTGAAGGGTCAAGACTATGCGCGGTACTATAAGGCTGAAGATGTTGTGAATGATCTGCAGTTGTTGCGCCAGAGTGGAGACATCGACCTTTGGGTGGATGGTGATCGTGATGACGTGATAAGGTATGTGCGAGGCTTAGGCGTTGAAGTGGGGCATGTGGATATAAAGCATTCCGACATGCACTTCTTTGAGGATACAGAAGTGGAGGTGCATTTTCAGCCTTCGTGGATGTATTGCCCTCTGACTGCAAAGAGACTCAATGAATGGTTCCGTTCGTTCGAGTTTGAGAAGTTCGAGAAGGTTCAGAGGGGCTTCTCTGTGCCGCCCTTGGAGTTCTCTCTGGTGTATGGGATGGTGCATATCTATAGGCATTTCTTCTCAGAGGGCGTTGGACTGAGGCAGGTATTGGACTACTATTTCCTGCTGAAGGCATCGGCTGAGGAGCAGCGGCATGAGGCAATGAAGGTGCTGGAGTCATTACACATGAAGAAGGCTGTGGCTGGTATCATGTGGGTGATTGAGAACGCATTTGGCGGTCGCATCTTATTGTGCGCTTCGGACGAGAAGGTGGGGCGTCTTTTGTTGGACGAGATGATGACCACCGGCAATTTCGGCCATGATGATACCAGATACAAGCATCTGGAGAAATCGCACAGATGGCAGCGTGGTCTCATCGGCCTGAAGCGCAACTGGAAGTATCTGCTGTACTTCCCCGAGGAAGTGCTGTGGAGCCCATTCTGGAAGCTATGGCACTACTGCTGGAGAAAGAGGAAGGGGTATTTGTAATTTGAATATTAACGAAAAATATAAGATATGATACTCAAAAGACTGTTTGACATTCTCGCAAGCTTCTTTGGCTTGCTGATTCTTTGGCCAGTACTGCTGATTGTGGCAATTATGGTGAAGGTGAAGATGCCGGGCGGTCCTGCGTTTTTCTGCCAGAAGCGCGTGGGCAAGGACGGGAAGCTGTTCACTTGCCACAAGTTCCGCACCATGACAATGAAACATTCAGGCAGCAGCGTATCCGTGGCTGGAGATAGCCGCATCACCCCGTTCGGGGCCAAGTTGCGCCATTACAAGATTGATGAACTGCCGGAACTGTGGGATGTGCTCATCGGCAACATGAGCTTTGTGGGCCCGCGGCCCGATGTTCCCGGTTATGCCGACAAGCTGGAAGGCCCTGACAGGGACGTGCTGAAACTCCGTCCCGGCATTACCGGTCCCGCCACATTGAAGTATAGGCTTGAGGATGAGATGATTGCCGACTACGTTGCGAAATGCAAGGCTGCAGGTGATACCCGTCCCGATCAGGAGATAGCCGTGGAGTACAACGATACCGTCATCTACCCCGACAAGGTCCGCCTGAATTGCCACTACTACAGGAACTACTCCTTCCTCAAGGACATAGAAATGATCTCCGCCACAGTGTTGGGCAAGAAGATTCAGTATGCGGGAGAGGAGATATAGTAGATCAGTTATCAGGAATTCTGGAAGTTTATGACCCACTCCGAAAGCTGGAACGCATTCATAGAAGAGCTTCGGACATACGTCCTTGAGCATCATCACTTTCCGAACAAGCACACTCGCCTACTCTCGAAAGTGAAATACACCCGCAAGAAAATCAATGACGGCACGCTGGAAGAGTGGAAGAAGGAACAGTTTCTGGAGGTGGCGAATATGAGGAATCTAGGGAACTGGTAGTTTGTAACATCTAAACATGGATTTTTATAGTCGGATACAAGTGCTTGAGCCTGGTTCTGGCATCTCCAACGGAGAACTGCCAGTCAACTCCTTTTTGTCTCTTGTTCCTGTCAACATACCAAGCAGTAGATTCCCGCTGAAGTTCCTCAATGGAGGAGATTCTCCTGTCAAGACATCCTTTGGTAAAAGCAGAAAGCTCTATCTCGGCTATGTCCAGCCAAGAGCCATGTTTGGGCGTGTGATGCAACTCAAGCCGTTCCCATATTCTACGAGCTTCAGCAGGCTCAAAGGTTTCATACAGCGACGAGATGTTATGAGTGTTAAGGTTGTCGCAGACGAGAACAATCTTCTCCGCTTCGGGGTAGTCAACGTCAACAAGTTCCTTTATCTGTTCCGCCCAGTCCGGTTTGCGTCTTTGTTCCTTGATGGTCACGCGACGCCATCCTCTGAGCGGTTCAGTGAACATAAATCCGCAGCAAGTCCCTTTGCGTACGTATTCGTGATCAACCTTTTCAGAATGGTTCGTCTCGGAAAGATGGATGGTTTCCCTCGCATCCGCATGAAGCTCAATAGGCTGTTCGTCCATGCACACAACAGGATATCGAGCATCATAAGGTCTGGAGTACACCTCAAGGACATCTTCCATCGCGGCAACAAATGCGGCATTCTGTTGCGGCGGAATGCACCACATCTTCTTCAGGTGAGGCTTATATTCGTTTTTTTTAGAATGCGTCCAACTTGGGTATGCGATATTGTGTCGATGATTTCCATCTCGACAGCCCTCTCCGATATCAGACGCAGAGTCCAGCGGCTGAACCCTTCCGGAGGCGTGCTGCATGCGATGGCTATGATTCTCGCTTCGATATCTCCGGTACACTTGGCCGGAACCGGTGGCGTCTCCCGCTTTTTGCGCCTGATGCCCTTCCCCGGATCTGATGCATCCGCATCCGACCGTTCCAGAAAGTTCAGTTTTATACCATGTACAGCTTGAGGAGTTATGTTCAGCATGTTTGCAATTACTACATCCTTCTGCCGCTTCCTGTCGCCCGATTCGTCGGCAAGCAGCAACACGTTGGCCCTCCGGATCTCCATTGCTCCGGAAGTACCCTTTCGGATTATCTTCTCCAGGGATGAGCGTTGTTCTTTCGTGAGAACAATCCGCAGTTTTCTGTACTTTGTCATAGTCATAATGCAAATTTCGTTGATTATGACAAATATACAAAACTTTTCCCATAAATTAAAGATTAGATGTTACAAACTACTAGTGAGGTTCTTGTCGTTAAGCATTGAAAGTACATGCATATGCAAATGCTACATTAAACATAGTCATCGTCTATAATGGCAAGCGTTCTATCAACTGTTGATTTATGAGTGGAGTTTTGCTCTGTATAATTATTAAATACCACATGCTTGTGGAGCCATAGGATTCTGAGTTTTTCAAACTTCTGTACTAAAAATTCATAATTCGCTGAAAATTCTGAGTCTTGCACGTTTTTATACAATTAATTGTTAATCCATTGAAAATAAATCCTTAAGCCCTTGCAAATCCCGATATATAATTGTATATTTGGACAATTAAATGCAACGATCGGCGATGGCAAAAGGAAGACCGGCAAAAGCCAACTC
>JAZRYU010000092.1:0-42212 GCA_045600885.1 Prevotella sp. | reverse complement strand
GGGCGTTTTTGGCGATTTATGGGCATTTACTTGATATATGTATCCTATTCGCTTGTTTTTGTCGAGAAAAATGCAGAAAATCAGGATTTTAACTACAAAATCCTACATTCCTACATAGGTTCGTTGTAACTTACAGATAATCAGCTCGTTAAGTCTATGTAGGATAAAAATAATCCTACATAAATCCTACATTATCCTACATAGCAACTTTTTCAGGAAATCTATGTAGGATAATTATCCTACATGGATCCTACATAAATCCTACATAGCCGCTGAACCCCGATAAACACAGGGGTTCGCTGAGCTTTTATGTAGGAATGTAGGATTTTGCCGAAAAAAACTTATAAAAATATTCCTATAGGAATAAAAAAATATTCCTAAGGATTACGACTCGTCACCCTAAGGTTTACGATTCATTTCCCTAAGGTTTACGCCGACAGTCCTTTTTAAATTTGTTGTGGTTAGGATTCTGCATATTTTTCAATAATGCAACTATGCGTCTTTGACTTCTTGTCGTAGTTGATACCAACGAGAATAAGATTGTCTGTATAATCCATCACCTTGCCCTGGTATGCTTTACGGTGAATCTGAGAGATGGCAGAATCGGCATCCTTGTCATATTTAAGCTCGACGATCATTGCTGGCTTATCAACATTACGACGTGGTATCATCACAAGGTCGGCAAAGCCTTTTCCGGAGGCAAGTTCACGGTGGATGATATAGTCATTCTTGGCATAATAATAGGCTATGCTTATTGCGCAAGAGAGGGACTCCTCGTTGTTATATGAGAGGATGCTTGTTTCGTCTTGATGTATATACTCCAATGCTTTTGCAACAGCCTCTTCATTCATGGCAAGGGTGTCACTAAGAAGCTGACTTGATGATTCCAATGCCTTTGATACGTACTTCCAGTTAGTTGCTTCAACAGCATTCTTCATTTCAATTCCCACTTCTCTGTTAGGAATGAAACATTTACGTTCTTCTTTATTATAGGCAAGGTATCCCAAATGAATCAGCACAGTGAGTACGTCATCCTTGCTATTGATAACATACATGTCATTCTGGAATTTTGTTGTATCAACGCTGACATGTTCTCCTGCAAGCATTTTTATGACGTCATCTTTCAAACCGTCAAAATTCATTTGGATGTATCTAAGTACATTGTCGTATGCACCTGTTGAGCCCCAGTAAGTGTTGCATTCACCATCGAGGACAGCATTGATGACGGAGTTAGGATTGAATACAGACTTCTCGTTTCCAATCATATATCCATCGTACCACTTTGCCAACTCTTCGTATTCCATATCAAATTTCTTGGCAAGCTCCTGGGTCTCTGCCTTTGTGAATCCGAAGAACTTGTCAAGTCGCTTAGGGCTGACCACGGAGTATTCCTTGAAATTGTTAAGTGCGGACTCGGTCTTATACTTCTTGATTGGAAGAATACCGGTCATATAGACTCCTGCAAAGACAATGCTGGAACTGTCGCCTTTGAATAATCGGCGGAGTAATTGTACGAATTCATTTTTTACCGGCTCATTGTTTTCGTATTCGCGGAGCACAGCATCCCATTCGTCGATGATGCAGATGAACTTTTCTCCTGTCTGTTCACATATCTTTATCAGAACATTCATCAAATCGTCTCGTTCTCCAAGTGTAACGCTTGGGTATGCAACAAGCAATTCCTCTATAACATCCTTTTGGAGTAGAGATATTATCTCAGGATTGTTCTGGTATTGGGTCGTGAAGTTTGTTATGTCTAATTTCAGAACAGGATATTTGTTGAGATGTTTCTCATAGCTTGCATCAGATGCAATATTCAACCCTTCAAACAATTCATGGCTGTCGCATGATTTGTCATAATAAGCATACAGCATATTTGCCGCCATGGACTTTCCGAAACGACGGCAGCGAGTGGCACAAGTGTAGCGACGCTCTGTATTGAGCGTCTTGTTTATTTCCGCTATCAAACCAGTCTTATCTACATATTCGTCACCTATGACTTCACGGAAATTCAGATTGCCTCTGTTTATGTATGTACCCATATCTTGATTGTTTTTATGCATTCTTCACGTGCTATGCTGTGAACAATGAGCATTTTTCACTCTGCAAAGTTACAATAAAGGAATGAAATAGGCAAATAAAGTTTAGCTTTTTTACGTTTTTGCCTTCAAAAGAGCCAATCTTCATGCGCTTTAATGAATCAAGTGACGGATATTGCTTATAGTTTCGACATGTGGTAGCCCATGCGTTTTAGCTGCACTGCTGCGCCAGCGAGGTAGAGCTGGTGGAGGGTGCGGACGTAGGCGTGGAATGCCATTGGGGTGCCTGGCTCAAAACCTTCGTGGAGAAGGGCGCGGTGGGCAGAGAGGGCGAGGTCGCCGCAGAGCTTGGTCAGGGCTTTCGCCTCGTCGGCGTTGAGCTTAAGGACGTCCTCGCAGATGTGTTCGTCCATGCAGTCGTAGCCTCTTGCCTCGCGCAGGAAGAAGTAAAGGTCTTTTTCCTTTGAGTATTTCTCCCAGTCTTCATCCCACAGCTGCGCCACAGCCATTCCGATGAACATCATCCAGCCGAGCGAGACGGTGGGGTAGTCGCTGAACTCGCGCATTCCGTCAGGCAGGTAAGACTGGCATATCGGCTCCCATTTGTCTTCTATGTCGGGAGCATCGGGCTTCATCTTATCCACCGCGTTCTGGGCGAGGAGGAAGCCGTGGAGGTTTTTGTAGAGGGTTATCTCGAAGTTGTCGAGGTATTCTTTGTCTTGCATAGATGGGGAATTTGCCCTGCCAAGAATGGCAGGGAACGGTGGGGAATCTGCCCTGCCAAGAATGGCAGGGAACTGCAGCTGTAATATCCCGAAGCGGAACTTCGGGGAACGGTGGGCTTAGTTGTTGGGCTTAAAGTTCCACTTGGAGTTGTCGCTATTCATGTCCCACGGAGCGAGGGATGGGGTTGTGTCGCCGGCAGAATAGAGGCAGATAGTGGTATTGATCTCGCCGCCGCATTGTGTGCGGCGTGGCATGATGCGGTAAGTGCCGTCGGTGCATTGCTCGATGCGCCAGAGCTGTATGCACTGCCCGGTGTAAGGGGTTGCCTTAACTTCTGTGCCGTCGGCTGTGAGTGCGAGGTCTGTGCCTTCAATCATTATCTTATAATAGAGCGATCCGAGATAGCCTTCCTTCTCAGGAACGGCAGTGATGGTCCACTTCTGATGAGGGCGAGCCATGTAATCGCTTATGCGGACCCAGATCTTACCCTCGTCGTCCTTTGCGTTTTCCCAAGTGTCCTTTACGTCAGCGAGTGTCTGCTCAGGGAGTCGCTTCTTGATGGCAGTAGTGTCCATCTGGAACCAACGGCCACGCTGCTGCTGAAGGCGTACGAAGTCAACGGCGAGCTCAAGGGCATAGCCGCGACGCTCAGAGATGAGGGAATAGTTGCCTTCCTTGAAGAGAGATCCGGCAACAGGCCAATCGTTCTTCCAGAGGAGCGGACGGATAGCGAGAGTGCTGTAGCCGCCACGATCCATGTCAGCCTCCCAGTGGAAAGAGGTCTTTTCTACGCCGTCGGCCTCGATGAAGCGACCGAAGTGACCGGCACCCACCTGTCTGCCTTCAGCGAATGTAACCATCTTACCGCCGCCGTGGAGCATGTCGCGTCCCATGTTGTCGAGATAAGGACCTGTAACATTGCGTGATCGACCGACGACGATGTTGTAAGTAGAGTTTACGCCGTCGCAGCAAGTGCCGTGAGTTCCGAGCAGATAATACCAGCCGTTGCGGTAGATGAGGTCTGTAGCCTCACAGTCGATGGCGATGTTCTGTTCAATGTTTCCTTCCTTTCGCTTTCCTGTAGCAGGGTCAAGCTCCACGATACGGATATAGCCGAAGTAAGTGCCGTAGCTGCACCAGAGTCTGCCGGTTGTAGGGTCAAGAAGAAGACCAGCATCGATAGCGTCGCAGTCTTCATCGTCAGCAGACTCAGCCACTACTACAGGCTCTGTGAACTTGAAGTCAGGGGAGTTGGGATCGAGTGTTTTGTTCCACATGGTAACGACGGTGCCGCGGTGAGTGCCGCCGAGACCGCCGCCAGTGGTGCTGTAGGCAACGAGATAGCGGTCGCCGATTTTCAGTACGTCAGGAGCAGCACCGCGACCAGGACGAACGGCACCACGATTCCATGTCCATCCGTCAGCAGACCAGATTCCGCCTTCGCCAGTTCCGAAGGTGTAGTACTTGCCGTCGCAGACAGCGATTGTAGAAGGGTCGTGGATGAACGGTTCGCCAGAGAGGTGAAGGGATTGGGCGGAAGCGCTGAGGCTTGCGCCGAGGAGTATTGTTGAGATTAGATTTTTCATAATTTCATGAAACCTGCCATAAAAATGGCAGGCACGGTAGCTTTTGTTATTTTACAGTGAGGTTTGTAACAGGCTTATTGCAGCAGTCGAGGAATCGGAGGCAGAAATTGCTCATACCAGGGCCGTTGATGACATAGCCAAGGATGGCGTTCGCACCCTTGTTGAGATGAACGAGCGATGATGCGTCGTCAACAACCATACGGCGGTCGCCAGAAAGAATGAGAGACTCCTTGCCATTAATCCACCACATAGAAGCCGAGTTTGAGCCTACGGACAAGCGGACGTCCATTTCCTCTTCAGCGTAAACTTGTGTTGTCGCAATGAAGATGACGCCATATTTCTTTAGATTGCGCTGAGTGGCGAAACGGAAAAGCTGTACGTTGTAGCCGGTACTTTCCAGTTTATGCCACTTGAGTTTCAAAGAGTCGTTGACCACTGTAACTTCGCCTTCCTTTGGGATAACGGGAAGAACAAGCGGCTTCTTTTTCTTAGATGTCAACTTTGAGCAGAAAGTATCACGAAGATAGGAGTCTGTAAAGACCGTGTTTGTGCGGTTCGGCCAATCAATTGGTTCAAGGAGAGACCAGCGACGGATAAAGCCGTTCTCGTCTGGCGTTGACACGGATTTCTTTTCTACTTGGGTGAAGTACACATTGTTCTCGCCAGCTGAAGAAGCTGACCATTTGCTGCTTTGAGCTGATGCGCTGAAAGTAGATGCAAATGCAAAAAGGGAGAGTATAAAGAGTTTTTTCATAGTCGAGCGGGTTGTTTCTTTAGTGCAAAGGTAATAATTATTGGCGAAATGCCTTATACATTAAGTATCTTATATGCAGAATGTATCATATTTGGAAGTTTTTGTATCATAGAAAAGGCTTTTTGGGATGCTTGATATAAATTTAGTATCAAGAAAATTTCTTTAATTATAAAATAATTATTAACTTTGCCGCCCAAACAGACAGAAAATTAAATTAACCTAAATATTTATCCTATTCATGAAAAGAAGATTTACTCTTTTGGCAATGCTGTCATTGTTCTGTATGATGGCATTCGCGGGAAGTACTGGTTCTGTTCTGAAGGTGACAGGCATGTCTAAGAAGGCTAATGTCTGGGATCAGCAGATTCAGTACACGCTGCCTCAGAATCTGGAGGCTAATCAGACTTACACTCTGAAGATGAACATTAAGTTGGACGCAGCATGGAATGGCTCTTTCTGGCCAGTAGGTGCTGCAGGTACTCAGTATGACGGTGTCGGCAGAGTAGAAGCTGGTGAGCAGACAGTTGTAAAGACTTTCACTTACCCACAGGCAATTAGTCAGCTCGCTTTCGTATTCGGTGACTATGAGGGTGCATCAGTTGAGATTTCAAGCATCAGCCTTATGAAGGAGGGTTCTTATGACAATCTTGTTGCAAACGGTGACTTCGCTGCAGACAACATCAACGGTTGGAATGTTGTGGGCTGCAGTATGGAGCAGACCCTCGTAAATACACTTCCAGAACTCCCATGGGAGGAAGTGATGAACAAGACTTCCTTCACAGAAGTTGAAACCAACTACTGGAACGACGGCGGCATTAAGGCTTCTCTTGACGGAAGTTCACTCGTACTTACTTCTGCTGAAGTAGCAAGTTGGAGACATCAGGTTATCGTGCTTGACAATCTGACACTTGAAGCAGGTGCCTACCGCATGACTATCAACTGTAGTGCTGATCAGGCAGTTGACATCTATGGTAATCTCGGCTCATGGAGCTCAAGTGCTCCTTTTGATGCCATAAAGTGTACTACATCAGCCAAAGACCATGTCGTAGAAATCAAGGGCGTACCAGAAGGCGGTGGACAGCATCTTGTGCTCCAGTTTACGCCTGCTTGCTCTGTAAAGATAAACAGCATCAAGCTTGAGCGTCAGTCATCAAAGGGCTTCGTAACCGTTTGGGAACCACTCTTCAGCAGTGATCTCGCAAATGGCGTAAACAGAAACTTCATCGGTAAGTTCCCTGGTACTCCATACGACCAGTATCCAACTCTTGACGTTGTTGACGGCGTAGTGTCTGTAGATGCTAAGGGTGCAGAAGCTACTTCAGACGACCTCTACAGATTCCTTATGATTGGTGATGCTAATCTCTATGCTGGAGATAAGGTACGCATTAAGTTCGACTATAAGGCAAGTGAGGACGCAACTACAAACTCTAACTGGCTTGAAGGCAAGTGGGGTTACAAATACTGGACATCAGTTGGAGAACTCAACTTCACAACAGACTGGAAGACATACGATGTTCAGAGCGTGCTCAGCGGCTTCGCTGGTGCAGCAACAACTGTGGCTCTTAACCTTACAAAGACAAGAAAGGACGTTGTTTATTCATTCAAGGATCTCTCCCTTGAGGTAGAGCGTCTCCGTCTCGGTATGGTAGCTACTGCAGGTGAGTACAATCCTTTCATTACAATCGCTCCTACTTACATCCCTGAAAACGTAGATGCTTTCTATGTACGTAAGAACGACATCTACAATGGTGACGACAACTACATCGAGTTCACTTCTCTCTCTGGTTTAGCAGTTCCTGCAGGTTCTGTAATCTTCATCAAGGGTGACGGCGTTCAGGCTCTTCAGGTTGCAACTGGTACACCAGAGGAACTCTACAATGCACTCTATGTAGCTGACGGTTCTTATACTCCAACAGCCAACGACTACGTTCTCGGTACAGGCGAAGAAGGTTTTGCATTCTATCCAGCAGAGGCTCTTCCTAAGGGTACAATCTACCTCCACGCAGAAGGCAAGGAAGCAGTAGAGTGCTATCTCCTTGGCAAGCCAGCTCCAGTGCCACCAGCACCAGGTCATGAGGTTATGCCAGCTGTTCTCAAGAACAGAAAGGACGTTGCTGTAGCAAAGGATCCTAAGAAGAAGATTGGCTTCGCTATCTATACATCAACTATTGACGGTACAGTTCACATCTCAGCTGTAGAAGGCTATGAGAACCTTGAGAAGGGCATCAGCATTGCTACAGACGACTTCGTAGAAAACGGCGGCGAAAAGACTGTTGCTTCTACAACTGACGAAACAGGCTTCTCATTCGAGGCTGTTGAGGGCACAACATATTATATTAATGTGGCAGCTCCTATCACACTCCATGTTGATGTGGTAACTCCTTACGATGATATTGACTCTCTCATGGTAACTATCGAAGAGCGTATGGCAGAACTTGATGAGCTCTATCCAGCAGAACTCCGCTCTGCACTCGGTCTTGCTGAGTCTTGGGCACGCATTAAGGATCTCATTGCTGCTGAGTACAACAAGCTCGCTCTTGATAAGGAAAATCACCCAGAGCCATCATCAGCTCTCCTTGCTGTTCACATGACACGCATCCTCGTCATCAAGTCTGCTATTGCTGCATTCGAGAACGCTGCTCTCATAAGCCAGTCAGAGAAGCTCTATTCTATGATTGACCAGGCTATGGAGAAGATTGACGAGACTTGTCAGGACATTGAGGATAAGTACGGCATCAATCTCACTCGTCTGAGCAAGACTCTCCAGGGTATCTGGAATGCTCTCAAGAAGGACATCGAACGTGAAAAGGATTCTATCACTAACGATAAGAAGAACAGCCCAATTCCTCCAAAGGAACTCCTTGATCAGCACGAAGATGCTATCAACTCTCTCGCAGAGCGTCTTGAGGCATTCGCTTCTGAGCTTGGCATCCCTACAGCAATTGAGAATGCAAATGTAAACACAGCTGAGAAGGCTAACACTACATTCAACCTCGCTGGTCAGAAGGTTAACGCTGAGACTAAGGGCTTGGTTATCAAGAACGGTCGCACAGTTATCGTAAAGTAATTTAGTGAAAACAACAGAGCAGAGCGTCTCTCTGCTCTGCATAAAAAATGAGCATCATGTTTTTGGCATGATGCTCATTTTTGTTGATAGATGGTTTTATTTGTGAAGCGGATCATCAGAAGCTGACGCTTCTGACACGGGGGCTGTTTGGGGCTATAAGCTTGCTTTACAAACTGGCTTTAACTTGCTTGCCTTTGTATTTGATTATCCTCTTTGTTCCGTCAGGAAGTGCTACGGTGAAGGTTCTTGTCTTAGGCATTCCGCTGAAAGATCCGACGCGAGGAAGGATGGTCAGTTCCCTCTTTGCTTCGTTCCAGCAGAAGGTTATCTCGGAGAAGGCGTTGTGCTGATAGGCTAATGTATTGCCATCGTCCTCATAGAGAGTGAACTCTGCGTCGTTGCCAGGGAAGAGGCGGAGAGTAAGCGATGGGCTGTTGGCGATGTCAGCTGTGGAGCGTGTGGCTTCAGTGACTTCGTTCCAAGGGATGATGGAGCCAGCCTTGGCATAGACATGGATGTCAGAATCAATGCGATACCATTTATCAGATTCAGGAAGATAAACCTTCTGGTTCAGGACATCGTCACTTATGGCTGGACAGACGAGAATGTTCTTGCCGAGCATGTACTCCGTGGTCTGTGAGAGAGCCTGAGTGTCGGTAGGGTAGTCGAATACGAGTGGGCGCATCATCGTGCTGCCGTCTTTGCTTACGCGCGCAGCCTCGCTGTAGAGATAAGAGAGGAGGTTGTAGCGCTTGCGGATGGCGCTGACGAAGGCTGAGTAGGTAGAGCTATTATCAGAAGCTGACGCTTCTGACACTGGGGCTGTTTGAGAGGCAGTTTCAGAGGTTGTTTGAAGGGCTGTTTGGTAGCGCCAAGGTTCTGTCTGGCTCATGTAGCCATGAACTCGCATTACAGGAAGATATACCGCATTCTGAATCCAGCGCAGCATTCGCTTCTGGTAGTCAGCATTTGTGTATTGGTCGCCCGGACGGAAGAAGCCGCCGGCATCGTATGTCCACCAAGGAATACCTGCTGCCATCTGTCCGAGTCCGCCGACAATCTGTCGCTCTAGAGTCTTATAGTCATTACCCACATCGCCACTCCACGTAAGCACGCCGAAGCGCTGGATGCCAGGAGAAGCGGAGCGAGTCATAATCATCGGACGCTCGTTTGGACGTTCTTCCAGCAAGCCTTTATAGACAACATCGTTCACCGCGAACGGGAAGATGTTGCGTACGGCATCGCCAGAGAGCTTGCCCTTGCAGACCATTCTGCCGGCGAGGTCATCGTTTTCAGGCTCAGTGGCATCCTGCCACCATGCGTCAATGCCAGTAGGGAGGATGTTCTTCTTGTAGGCAGTCCAGTAAGCAGCGCTTGCCTCTGGGGAGAAGAAATCTATCCAGTCGGTGTTCGGAATATAGTTTCCCTCGGCAGCCATCTGCTTGCCGAGCCTGCTATTATGGTCTATCTTAGCCCATACGGAAAGCATGAGACGTATGTCCATGCTGTGAAGACTGTCCGTCATAGCCTTCGGATTGGAGAAATTCTTCGGGTCGAACTCCATGGAATTCCAGCCTGTATTGCCCCACCACTGCCAGTCTTGCACAATCATGTCGATAGGAATGTTGCGCTTGCGGAACTCAGCAGCATTGGCGAGGACATCGTCTTGAGAAACGTAGCGTTCGCGACAGTGAACATAGCCGAGAGCCCAGCGAGGCAGCATAGGCACTTCGCCCGTAAGCTGACGGTAAGATGCTATAATCTCATCGGCAGAGCCACAGAAGACGGTGTAGTCAAGAGTCTGCGCAACAGGAGAAGAGAACGTGGTGCGGTCTGCTGTCACCTTATTATAATAGAGCGACGGCTTGTCGTTCTTCTCGCCTCGGACGATAACCTTATGTTCGCCTTCAGAAAGCATAGCCTTGACAGCTGCCGTCGGTGGAAGCCAGAGGTTGTTTGCTTCATAGATGACCTTGCCGTCAATCTCAAGATAGTGGCGGCGAGCCATGCTCTGACCGACATCGAGAAGGAGGGAATACTCGCCTGCTTCCGCAATGTTGAGCACAGCCTCAAACTGCTGGTAGCGACGCTCTTCACGCTTGTTTCCCGTCGTGCTTGTAGTATTCACGACGACAGCCTCGCCTTCAGCACCTTCCTTCTCAAGTTTGAGGCAGTTGGTGGCAGGATTGAAGTTGGTCAGTCCGCAATTGTTCCAGAGAATGCCGTAGCCCTTGTTTGAGATAATCATAGGTAGGGCAATCTGAGTGTTCACCTGAGTGAGACGGCGGGTGAGTCCCTTGACATTCAGCGTACCGTCCTGAAACTGGCCAGTGCCAAACTGGTAGTCGTCGGCAGGAACGATAAAGGTCTGTGAAGCACCTCCCTGTTCGCCTTCTGTAGAGGAAACAGGCTTTACGAACCTGCCGCCAGGAGCTTCGGAAAGGAGCAAAGAGCCGTTGCGGTAGAAGGAGAGAGCGGCAGTCTGCTCGTTGAAACGGGCTTCTATCTTGGAAGAGGCTGTCTTGGAAGAAGCAGCGGCAGTTTTGGCTCCGTCAAGAATGACGGAGGATTGCATGAATGATGCCGGCTCAGCCTTATGACCAACAGGCAGAACCTGCACGCGAAGGGCATTGGCATTGAGCTGAGTGACGCGGAGAGTGTCGCCATGCGGCAGCATCCATGTCTGCTGTCCGTAAGCTGAGAGAGAGGAGAGGAGTAGAATTCCTACACCAGAACTCCTCCAGCCCCCCCACAGGGAGGGGAGAAGATTACTAAAGTTCATTGAAGGGAGATATGTTAACGAGAAAGAGAGTTGAGGAAGTTTACCATGCGGTCAAGGTTAGGCTGATCGTACATGCCGTTGAAACCGTGGTTTCCACCCTTAACTGGTACGTACTCATGCTTTACACCAGCTTCTGTAAGAACATTGTTGAAGATCTCTGACTGGCAGAAAGGAACTACGCTGTCGTCTGTACCGTGGAGAATGATTACTGGTGGGTCGTTCTTGTCGATGAAAGTGGTAGAGCTGAGAGCGGCAAAGTACTGAAGTTCTGTCTTGAGACTCTTTCCCATGATAGCCTCTTCAGGAGACATCTGCATCTTAGGAGGGCCAGCGCAGTCCATGTGCATGAGGTCGATAGGACCAGACCAGTCGCACGCAGCATTCACGCTACTGCTCTCGTTAGTATAGTTGCCGACATTGCCTTCGAGGTCATAGACAGTTTCTTCCACCTTGAATTCCTTGCAGTTGCCAGTGGCAGCGGCGAGAGTGGCGAGATGACCACCAGAAGAGAAGCCGGAAGTGGCGATGAAGTTGGTATCGAAATGATACTTAGCAGCATTGCCGCGGATGAAGCGTATAACAGCCTTGATGTCGTTTATCTGCGCAGGGTATTTCGCATCCTGGCTTGAGCGATGGTTAGGACAAACAACAGCATAACCAGCCTTGAGCAGAGCATTCACGATGGTGCCGAGGTCTGCCATGCCCTTAGAGTTGTTGCTGAACCAGGCAGAGCCGTAGATATGGACTACGACAGGATAACTGTCCTTTTTCTCCTTTGGGAGATAGATGTCGAGATTATGGTATGACTGGCCGTCATCGGCATAGTTTACGTCGATGAATTTCTCGCTGACAGGCAGCTCAATCTGCTGTTGCTGTCCGCCGAAGCCGTGCTGTCCGCCGTTCATCTGGGCAGAAGCAGTGAGAGAAGAGAAGGCGATGAATGCGCCCAGGATAATTCTTTTTTTCATAGTTCTTATGAGCCCGAAGCTGATGCTTCGGGCACGGTGGTTTTTGTTGTTTGATTCTATTATCAGGATATTATTCCCTATTTATTTCTTCAGGATTTTTTTGCCGTTCTGGATAACGATTCCCTTGTAGTCTGCAGATACATGCTGTCCTTGGAGGTTGTAGCTCCATCCCAGTCCTCCATCTTGTGGGAGAGAGTATTCCGCAGAAGGTGCAGATATACCATTGGTGTTATAGTGGTCGCGGAGCGTGTTGCGAATAAGCCAGTAGGCAGGCTTTCGGGTAACGCTGCTGTCGAAGATGAGCGGTTCGCCGCCACGCCAAGAGAGGTCGTCAGTGATGCCCCATATAATGAGATGTGGGAAATGGTCGTACTTGAGCATTGTCTTGATGATCTTATAGTACTCAATAGCCTGACGCTTATAGCGGTCTGGGTCGCTGCCGTTGGCAATAGACATGTCAAGCTCAGTGACGATGCAGTTGATACCGAGGTCGGCATAGCGAGCTACGTTAGCATCAAACTTCTTCTCGCTGAGTTCGCCCACTGTGAGGTGGCACTGCAAGCCAACGCCGTTGAGCGGGATATCGTTCTTGACCAGTCGCTTAGCAAGGTTGAAGTAGGCTTCAGCCTTGGCATTGCCCATCATCTCAGCACCGTATTCGTTGATGTAAAGCTTTGCGTCAGGATCAGCGCGGTGAGCATAGACGAGAGCAGAGTCAATATAATCCTCGCCGATAGCCTTCAGCCAGACGTTAGAGCGGAGGTTGTAGCCGTCAGGATTTGTGCGGACGATGCTCTGGTCGTCATCAAGCATCTCGTTTACAACATCCCATTCGTAAACCTTTCCCTTGAAGTGCTGCATAACGGTGGTGATGTGCTTCTTCATGATGTCAAGAGCCTGCTGGCGAGTCCAGTTCTTGTCGTTCTTCTTGCCGTCAGAGCTCATCCATCCAGGAAGCTGCTGATGCCAAACGAGAGTGTGACCGCGAAGTCGGATGCCATTGTTCTGAGCGAGGTTTACGAGCTGATCAGCATTGTACCATTCAAACTGTCCCTGATTAGGCTGAAGAGCATCAGGCTTCATCTCATTCTCAGCAACACAGAGGTTGAAGTTCTGCGTGATAGCCTTTGTGCGAGAGTTGTTAGGGTCGTTGATGTTCATCTTATAGACAGGTACAGCAACACCAATCTTCTTGCCCAGTTTCTCAGCGTAGTTCTTAATCAACTGACGGTCGTTCTGCTGAGAATAGTCGAAGTCGGCAATGTCGTATTCTACGTCGTCGTCAGCATCGATGTTAGAGTCGGTGTTGTAATCCACGTCGTTTGGATTCGTTGAAGGCTCAGCCTTGAGGATGGCTGTATAGATACCGCCCTCAGTGCTTTCAATGACGTTCCATTCCCTCTTGTTAGGATTAGCTATGCGGAAAGAGCAGCCTGCAGCCTTCGCCTTAATGAGAACGTATTCTGCGCCAGGAGTATAGGTGAGATTATCAGCGATGAAAGGCTTGATAATAGGCTTTTGATCACTTGTGGTGAAGTCAAAGCACTTGCTGTCGTAGGCGATGTTGCCGCTGATCTCAAGCTGGTCGCTTGCTTCGTTCTCAATGCGGAAGAGAAGCTTTGCTGTAGGGCGTACGATGAGGTCTTTTGCGATAGTGAGCTTGCCCGGAGCATCGTTGCCTGGACGGAGATCGCCATAAATGTCGGCAATGCCGCCGATATTTCCCGTTCCACCGATGAGAGCATTAGGGCAGACAGTTACAACGGCACCAGAGGAGGCAGCGCCAGTTGTTCCTTCAACATAAACGGAACCCTCCATCACGCGTATGCCGCCAGTGATGCTGTTCTGCTTGCCAGCAATAGTGTAGATACCTTTTCCTTCCTTGATGATGCCAAGGAGGTTTCCGCTTTCAGGAGCAATCTTTCCGTATAGGGTAGAGTTTGAGTCATCACATCCAAGGATGTAGTACGACTTAGCCGTACTGCTCTTGTAGTAGCCCTTGAGAGTAGAGCCATCTTCCATGTTGAGATGGGCGATACGTACGGCGCGGTTGCCGCTTTCATTGGCAAGAGTAGCACCGTTCTTGAGGGTTAGGGTGGTATGCTCGAACATGTTGTTGTACTTGCCGTCCTTTATTCCGCCTTCAACATCATCAGGGTAGAAGGTCTTGTTGCTGTTGAGCACGAGTCCGTAGAATCCACTGTTGCCGTAAACCTCCTTGTAAGGATATACATTCACAGTACCAGTGAAACCGCTCCAGTCTGGGTAGGCTGCATTCTTGGCATTGCCTGTATAAGAGCGTTCGCCGCCGCTGTAGATGTTCACCGTACCGTTGCCCTTGAGTTGCGACATCCAGTAAGTATAGCGCGATGTATAGACGCTAAGCTCAGCACCGTCGCGAAGCTTTATTGGTACATCTATGTTTGCATAGCTGCTTGCGGTATTGTTGAAGCAGAAATGCATCTCGCCCTTCTCCACGGTAACACTAGAGCCGAAAGGTTTTGTGAGCGAGACGTCGCCAGCCCAGATGCTTCCGTTCTTCAGGAGGATGCTGAGATTGTCGTCATTTTTTGTGAGCGTAACCTTCTCGCCGTTATCAACGGTAAGAGTGTTTGCGCCGACGAGCTTAACATTATCAAGATAATATTCCACGTTGTCGCCATGGATTCCGAGTGCGATGGCATTGCCGTTGAGCGTCTCAGAAGGATTTAAGGCTATGCGGCGATGCTGCCATTTGCCTTTGTTGTCCTGAAAAGGATAGCCGTCGTCCCAGAAGAGGGTCTGATGACCTTTGTCGCCCACCATTACAACAGGCATCTGGAAATAGTCGTTGCTGCTTGGCTGTACGCGGTAGATGTCGAATTCAACGAACTGGAAATTCTCAAGGAGAGCCTCACCGCAAAATTCTGACGGGAGAGAGAACTTAGGGAAAGTGTTCCATTCCTTAGTGGTTACGTGGAGAACTTTTTCGTTGCGGTCGCTTGGAGATGTTGATACTACAGCCTTTGTCGTACTTTGTGTGCCACCATAAAGGTTCACCATAGGATAGGCGGTGTTAGTGGCATCGCTGTTGAAATCGCTCAGCAAGAGCTCTGTAGCTGATGTAGAGAGACTTGCGAGGAAAGAGAGAATGAGGAAAGATATTTTTTTCATTGTGTGAGAGCCCCATCTAAAACGGTGGGGAACGGTGGTTATTTTATTATTCTGCATTTAATTCAATGACGAAGCCGCCGCGAGGCAGAGTGGGGATGGAGACTGTGTCATGAATGTTAAGATGGCTTTTCTCTATGAAGAAAGAGCGAGGGGCTTTGTCGTCGCGAATGATGATGGCTTCTGGTTCGGCGTTGACTTGCGGCTCGGAAATCCTCGCCCTACCTGCCACTGGTATAGGCGGAAAAAGGCGACTGATGGAGAAACTGAGAGTTTGCGCTTCATCAGTGCCATTAATGCCCGCAATATACCATTTATCTCCATTCTTGCGAGCCATGACAACGGACTTGCCCGGATAGCCTGCGAGAAGTTTTGTGTCTTCCCATACGGTTGGAAGGTTTGACAGCAACGTCTTTACCTCTTCTGGCAGAGCGCGGTAACTCTCAGGACAATCAGGCATGTGCTGAATGCCCGACTCAAAGAGTATGGTCAGTGCTAGTTCATGACCGTGAGTCGTGATGTGTGGATGCTGTGAGTCGGAGAATGTGCCAGGAGTGTAATCCATTGAGCCTACGACGTTGCGGGTAAAAGGCAAAGTGGCATTATGCGCAGCAGCTTTATTAGTAAGCGTGGCGTTGTTGTTATACCATTCGGCACCATAGACAGCTTCGCAAGTCATGAGATGAGGATAGGTGCGCTGCCATCCGCGAGGAATGGTGCAGCCATGGAACACTATCTTCAGTCCGTGTTTTTGTGACATCTCAAGCAGGTCGATGTATTTGTTCATTGACCATGTGTTGTCATTCTTGAAGAAGTCAACCTTTATGCCAACGACTCCAATCTTCTTCAGCCAGGCAAACTCTTTGTCCATCTTCTCTGGAGTGTCTATTCTGCCCTGTGGGGTAGGGGCAGACGAACCTGTCCAGTTGGCGTCCGAATTGTACCAAATCATCGGCTTGACGCCTTTGTCAACAGCATATTTAACAGCATCTTCAATAGTGCCATTCTTCATTACATCCCACTCGGCATCAATAAGAGTGTAAGGCCAGTGCATCTCAACAGCAAGGTCGGTGTATTTATTGATGAGCAGGCAGTCTTGCGAACCGTGATTGTAAGCCCAGTAAATCCATGAAGCTACGCCACCCTGTATAGTCTTTACTTCATCTTCAGAAGACGGTGCATCAGACACATCGGTAACGAGAGTGCTTTCTACTACTGTAGATAGAGAGCCGAGAATGATTACTCGCCATGGTGAATGCCATTCTTGCGTTGACTTAGACGGAAGGATTGGTGCTTTGTCATCGCCAAGTTGTACCTTGTATGGCACAGGCTGACCGAGAGGTTCCTTGCTGTTGTGCAGGCAATTAGTTTCTGCGAGTTTTGGAATATCCTCGCTTCCGGCATTACTGAGAATAGAACCGCAATGGTCGCGTTCTATGTTAGCCTCAGTGATGAGAGCAAAGATGCCGTCGTGCGGTTCTACAAGAGCAGGATAGCCCCATTGGTGGTGCTGGTTTCGGAAAAATCCCTTGTTGACATTACCATCGTTTATACCTGTGGTATAGAGCGGGTAGAAGTCCTCGTAGCTGTCTGGATGGTATATCTGAAGCCAGCGGTTTACACCCTCACGGATATTGTATGTCGTTAGTTCATCGCTGAGAGTTTCGCCTTGTAGAGGCTTCGGCAGGATGTAGCGGAAGGTTACGCCATCATTATAGGCACGAATCTCTATGTTCAGTTCATCACCATTCTCGTTCTTAAGCCCAATAATGCGTGCGTTAGCTTTATTGGAGCAGACAAGGCGTTTGCCTGTGGCCATTGTGTAATTTGACGATATGGCGAGTTGTTGCTTTGCCGATTTTGAGCTCTTGTTTACAGTGAGCGAGGCTGAGAAATCGCGCTTTGAAGTGACGATGCCAAGTGGGATTCCTTGGAAAGCAGTTTTCTTTCCAGAGAAAACGCTCATCGAGATTCTTCCGTCGTTGTCATTGACGGTTGCTGTAACCGCCTTGTTGGGCGAAACAATCTTCACCACCTGCTTAGCATGTGCGGCGATGGAAATAAGGAGTGAGAGTAGGAAAAGATATTTTTTCATTGGGTGAGAGCCCCATCGGAAACGGTGGGGAATAGTCTGAAGAGATTCTTCTTTTTTCCCTGTCAAGAATGACGGGGAACGGTGGTTATTTAATATTGACGTCAATCTTCTTCAGATCTTCTGTACGAGAACTTGTGCCGTAATAGATCTCGTATTTACCTGGCTTTACGCGCATAGTATTTGTATCAGGATCGAAGAGCTCAAAGGCTTTACGGTCGAGCTTGATGTTGGCGGTAACCGTCTTGCCAGCAGCCACTTCCACGCGCTGATATGCACGGAGAGACTTCAGCGGACCTTCGGCATCGTCGCAGCGCTTAACGTAAATCTGCACTACTTCAGTGCCGTTCTTAGCGCCAGTGTTCTTAATATCTACCGCGAAAGAATCATTATTGCCATCAAACTTACCATTGCTGACCTCGAAAGTAGTGTAGGAGAGACCGTATCCGAATGGGAAGAGAGCTTTGTCGAAGTAGCGGTATGTGCGACCCTTCATAGAATAATCCTTGTAGTCAGGGAGTTGGTCTGAGCTGCCATAGAATGTTACTGGAAGCTTTCCCGAAGGGTTATAGTCGCCGAAGAGAACATCAGCAATAGCCTTTCCGCCCTGTTCGCCAGCATACCAAGCCTGGAGGATAGCCTCGCACGACTTAGTTTCAGGCTCAAACGCAATGGCAGAACCTGAGCAGTTTACGAGGATAACCTTCTTACCGGCATCCTTAAGAGCCTTGAGCAGATTGCGCTGAACAGCAGGAAGTTCTATGTTCAGACGGTCACCGCCCTTGAAACCAGGGAGGTCGATAGGCATCTCTTCACCTTCAAGACGTGGAGATATACCGCCAACATAGATTACTGCGTCGCAATCCTTAACCTTCTTGAGAGTCTCTGAATAGTCTATCTTATGCTCACGACCGAGGTCGAAGAATAGATTAGCGTTCCAGTTCTTTACCTCTTGGGCAAAGTTCATTTCAATCTTATACTCCTTTCCAGCCTCTACATTGATGATGGTTTTCGTATCCGTAGTGCGCCAGATGTTATGGTGAGTCTTAACCTCGCCGTCGATAATGAGCTCGAATGTACTGCAGCCATTGCAGTGGACAGCCACTTCACCGCTCTCCTTAGGCTTGAAGGTAGTCTCGTAATGGGCAGAGAAATCTGTAAGGTTTACGCCAGGTGCGAAAGCGTAGTTGCCCATAGTGGAAACATTCAGTGGGCGTGTAATCTGAAGAGTTGTAGCAGGAGTGCCTTCACGCTTTGTGTTATTCCAGAAAGTTCCTTTCATACCCTGCTTGCCGTCAGCATAGCACTGGTCGAAAAGAGACTCAAGAGTAAGGTCGTTTACGAGATCGCAAGCATGGAGATTAACTATCTTCTTTTTTCCAATCTTCTCCTGGATACCCTGAAGAATAGTAACGGTCTTGTTTGGAGTGCCATTATAATTACCCCACATCATAGCCTCGTCGTCTGCATTAGGACCGATGACAGCAATCTTCCTAACCTTCTTTGAAAGTGGAAGAATATTGTTGTTGTTCTGAAGGAGAACCATTGTCTGCTGTGCCATTTCATAGGCAAGTTGGCGGTGAGCCTTGCTGTCAACGACACTCATAGGGAGGCTGAACCATGAAACCTCCTCCGGCTTGTCCATCTCGCCGAGGTCAAAACGACCTTCAAGAAGTCGGAGAATGCGGTCGTCAAGATCTTTCTCAGAGATGAGTCCGTTCTTCACTGCCTCAGGAATGCTGCGGTAAGCATAGTCATAGCCACACTCTACATCTGTTCCAGCAAGAACGGCCTTAGCGGCAGAATGCTTGGCAGAAGAAGATGATTTGTGCGTCTGCCAAAAGTCGGAAACAGCACTACAGTCGGAAACAACCATGTATTTGAAGCCCCATTCGTCGCGGAGAATCTGCTGGAGCAGGCGGTTTGAACCGCAGCATGGTTCATCATCCCAACGCTGATAGGCACACATCACCTCGCGCACATCGCCTTCCTGAACAGCTGCCTTGAATGCCGGCATATATGTCTCCCATAGATCGCGTGGAGAAACATCATTGACATTATCCGTATGGCGGCTCCATTCTGGACCGCTATGAATGGCATAGTGCTTTGCGCAGGCGAGAGTCTTCTTGTATTTAGCATCGCGAGGACCCTGTAAGCCGTTGATTACAGCCACACCCATGCGGGAAGTCAGGTAAGGGTCTTCGCCGTAAGTCTCCTGACCGCGTCCCCAACGTGGATCACGGAAGATGTTGATGTTTGGAGTCCATACGGAGAGAGAGAAGAAGCGCTGGTCTTCAAGATTATTGCGGAGGCGCTCATTGTATTTTGCGCGAATCTCTGTAGAAGTGGCGTCAAACACTTTATACACAAGTTCGTCATTGAATGAAGCAGCCATGCCGATAGGTTCTGGGAAATTGCTGACATTTCCCTGGTTGGCATAGCCATGAAGAGCCTCGCTCCACCAAGAGAATTTCTTTATGCCAAGACGTGGAATAGCTTCGCTTTCATCAAGCATAAGCTTTGACTTTTCCTCAAGAGTGAGTCGTGAAAGGAGGTCAACAGCGCGTTCATGAGAAGACAATGCTGGGTTTTGGTATGGCAGTAAAGCCTGCGACCAACCGCTCAGGGCAGGAACAGCGAATAATAGGGAAAGGAGAGTTTTTTTCATATAGGAAAGTATTTACCATGTACAATTTGTCCTGTACAATATGCTATTATGTGCGCAAAGTTAAAAAAACTCTTCTAAAAGACCTATTATATTACCTATTTATATATATGTATGTTTCATTTGAATAGATTTTTTGTTTCATGAAGCGAGTTATTGTTACACTTGAGTAAGGTTTCTTGTTTCGTGTATTTTTTGTTAAACGTGCTTTTTTGTGTAATTTTGCAGCCGGTTTCACGAATAAATTAACCTTTCAAAAATATGAAAAAGATTTTTACTCTTCTCCTTCTCTTCATCGGTATAGTATGCCTGAATATGAAGGCACAGAATCTGGAGACAGTCAATTTCAACGGACAGAACCGCACTATGATGGTCTATGCTCCAAGCGATATTAAGCCGAACGCCCCATTGGTTATTTCACTTCATGGAGCAAACCAGGATGCTGCCTATCAGCGCGACCAGACGCAATGGAACAACTGTGCAGACTCTGCAAAGTTCGTCGTTGTCTATCCAAATGCAATAAACAATTTCTGGGATACAGGCGACAATTCTAACGACCTCAAGTATATTGAGCACATCATGGGACTGATGTATGACCGCTACCAGATAGACAAAAACCGCATCTATATTTCGGGTTTCTCTCTTGGAGCAATGATGACTTACGTCTGTATGGATTATTTCGCAGAGCGTGTGGCAGCATTTGCACCGGTCAGTGGTGTGCGCTTTGATAACAGAAAGCCTTCGTTCAATAAGCATGTGTCGTTTATTCATACCCATGGAACTGGCGACGATGTCTTTAAGTGGCAGGGAGACCCAGGTCACATGGCTGGCGGATATCCTTTCATTCCAGATTATGTTGAAGGCTGCGCCAAACTGATGGGACTTGACAAGAAGGTGGAGACAAGACCATACCCTGCAAGTAAGACAAACAGTAAGGACTACATGGTTAAGTGGACAAAGGCTGGCGAAACAGCTGAGGTCTGTCTGTTGGCTTTGGACGGCGTGGGACACTGGCACTCCGAGGCTCAGGGCTATGGTGGTATAAATACTACTCAGGAAATATGGAATTTCTTTAAGCGTTTCAGTCTTGCGGATCCTATAATTCCAGAACTTGAGAATAACTCCTTTGACTTGCCACTGACAACACCTGCTTTATATTTCAAAGTACAGCCAGTGCTTGATTTCTCTAATGCAAAAGCTGTTTTGACAAATGGCACTACTAATATTGCTCTTGGCGTGAATGTTGAGGGGGAAAGACTTGCCCTCACTGTTCCTGATGGCACTGAGTTGGAAAAAGGTACTTATAATATTGAGATTTCCGGCGTGAGAAATCTCGTTGATAAAAAGCGTGGCTTGAAGTATTCTTATACTTACTCTTTTGGTGTGGAAGACGTCATGGCTGAGGATGCAGACACTACGACAGTGGCTTATCAGTATAAAGGAGTCTTCCTCCGTCTTTGGGAGCGTGCTGTCTTTGCATACGAGAATACGGCTCATCTGAAAGGAGCGAAGGGATCGGCGCGCAATAAGTTGAAGGCTGTTATGGATAAGTATGAAGGTTTTGCTTCTACATCTCCAACGCTTTATACAGAGGCTATAGCAGAACTGACTCCAGTGCTTGAAAAGGTAATTCCTTTCATTGATCCTGAGGCTTCTGCTATTCAGGATGTAAAGGATGATAATCAGAAAAAAGCCGTTGCCGAGATAAAATATTTCTCAGCAAACGGCATAGAACTTTCAGCTCCCAAGAGGGGAGTGAATATCGTGAAGACAACTTTCTCCGATAATTCTGTTGAGATAAGGAGGATGATCAGCAATGTCCGCTAAACTCTGCTGCGAAGAAACTCTGCTAATTTTGCAACGGCTCTTGCTCTATGCGAGATGCCGTTTTTTATTTCATTGCCAAGTTCGGCGAACGTCTTGTCGTGACCTTCAGGCTGGAATATAGGGTCATAGCCAAAGCCTTCTGCTCCAGAGCGTACAGTGGTGATAACACCTTCCACGATTCCCTCAAAGAATAATGCATTCTGCATGTCTGTTATAAGGCAGATTACAGTCTTGAAGTGAGCATTGCGATTCTTCTTTCCTTCAAGTTTCTGAAGAAGTACGGTCATGTTTGCCTCGCTGTCGTGACCTTCACCCGCATTGTTTATTGCTGCATATCGGGCACTATAAATGCCAGGCTCGCCACCCAATGCTTCAACTTCCAGTCCGGTGTCATCGGCAAAACAAGCGATTCCGTATTTATTGTAGATATACTCAGCCTTCTGTTGTGCGTTTTCCTTCAGTGTGCTGCCTGTTTCGGGAATATCTTCCGTACAGCCGATGTCTGAAAGTGAAACCACTTCAAAGTCTGGACCGAGTATCTTGCGCACCTCGTCAAGTTTGTGCGCATTGTTTGTTGCGAATACTATTTTCATCAGTTCATTTACAATTTACCATTTACAATTTACCATTTGGCTGCGCCTAAGTTATCTATCATTTATCATTTACCATTTACTATTTACCATTTGGACATTCTTTCATTTCCTGAAATGTACAAACGAGATTGTTGATGGTTACAGCTGAGGCGCAGCAAAATTGTACATTGTACATGGTAAATGGTACATATTATTAATGTCTTATTGCATCAAAACCTTCTCCGTAAACACCGATTACTCTCGACTGGGAGACAAATGCCTGAGGATCGATTTCCTTGATTATCCTGAACATCTCTGCCGACTCTGTGTTTCGGGCAAGGATACAGAGCACGCGGCGTTTCTTGCCAGTGTACCATCCGTGACCGTCCAGAATGGTTACGCCATGGTCCATCTTGATGCCGATGGCATTGGCTATCTCCTGATACTTCTCAGAGAAGATAAGGAACTGTACGGAAGATCGGCGACGGTTCATGATAAGGTCAAGAACCTGTGTCTCCACGAACATAGAGATGAGACCGAACACAACAATCTGCACACGATGAACCATATCACCAAACTCCGGAACAAATATCGAACTGCTGATGATGAAGAAGTCCATGGCGATAATGCCGGTACCCATAGAGAAATTCTTGAACTTATTGAGGATGGCAGCAATAATGTCCGAACCTCCTGTACTGCCATTGTGGAGAAAGACAATGGACAAAGCGACGCCGGCTATGGCACATCCGAGTACGATGGCCATAAATTCCTGTCCCTCACCAAGTATGAGATAGAGCGAACCGTCGTCTTTTGTTACGAGATCCACGCCTGCATGCAGCATAACTGTGAGTACAGCAATAGCGTAGATTGTCTTTGCGAGGAAGCGCCAACCCAGAATCCAGAGGGCAAAGCCCAGAAGGAGGGCATTGATGATAAGATAAGTGTAGTCAACAGGTATGTTGCTTGCATAGTAAACGATAGTCGCAAGACCTGTCACACCGCCTCCGACAATCTTATAAGGCAAAAGGAAGGCTGAGTAGGTAACGGTATATAATGCCAAACCTACGGTGATCCAGAAGTAGTCACAGAAGGTGTTCCAGGCTGTGACGGGATTTATCTGGCCGATTTTCTTGAAAAGTTTATTTTGCCACCACATGGTTATGATAATGCAGAATTCAGAATGCAGAATTAGGCTACGCTTATGATAATGCAGAATTCTGAATTCTGAATGCAGAATTAATGGTTAATTAGTAATTGTTCTATTGACAACGTATTATTGTTCCGCCTGTTTTGCTTTCTTCAAGCCTCGTATCATGCAGTATGTTCCGAGCAGCACGAAAGGAACAGACAGGAGCTGACCCATATTGAATATCATGCCATCTTCAAAGGCTTCTTGATTCTCCTTAGTATATTCGATGAAGAAACGGAAGGCGAAGATGTATGTCAGGCAGAGTCCGAAGAAGAATCCCGTTCCTGCGAGTTTCTTGTTTCTCAGATAGATGGCAAAACCGATGAAAAGGAGGATGAAATAGGCTATAGCCTCATAGAGCTGTCCTGGATGGCGTGGTTCCATATCCACTCTTTCGAATATGAATGCCCAAGGCAAATCTGTCGCCTTGCCGATAATCTCACTGTTCATGAGGTTTCCCAGACGGATGAATCCAGCGGTGAATGGAGTGGCGATTGCAATGAAGTCAAGCACCTTGATGAGCGGCAGCTTGCTCCAACGTACGTAAATCCATAGCGCAATCATCAAGCCGAGTGTGCCACCATGGGATGCAAGTCCTTGATATCCAGTGAATTTCCAACTGCCGTCTGCCATTTCTCTCATTGGCACGAACATCTCTAGGATGTGTGTTCCAGAAGAGAGGAAATAGTCTGCCTCATAGAATATGCAGTGTCCCAGACGCGCACCGACAAGAATGCCGACAAAGCAGTAGAAGAAGAGCGGATCAAACAGCTCGTCCTTGATATTATCTTTCTGGTAAAGCCAGCGCACGATAAAGAATGCTCCGAGCAAGCCGATGAGCCAGCAGAGAGAATACCAACGGAACTCCATCGGTCCGATGTGGAAAGCAATCAGGTCTGGGTTCCAGTTTATAAATAATGCAGAATGCAGAATGCAGAATGCAGAATTACTTGCGATCATTTGTGTTAAAAGTGGTTTAAACGTTAAAGCGGAAGTGCATGATATCGCCGTCCTGCACTACATATTCCTTACCCTCGATGCCCATCTTACCGGCATCGCGAACGGCAGCCTCTGAGCCGAGCGAGATGTAATCGTCGTATTTGATAACCTCTGCACGGATAAAACCCTTTTCGAAGTCGGTATGGATTACGCCTGCACACTGCGGAGCCTTCCAGCCCTTGCGGTATGTCCAAGCCTTAACCTCCATTTCGCCAGCAGTGATGAATGTCTCGAGGTTGAGGAGAGAATATGCCTTCTTGATAAGGCGGTTTACGCCAGACTCCTCAAGTCCGAGCTCATCAAGGAACATCTGCTTGTCCTCGTATGTCTCAAGCGAAGCGATGTCTTCTTCTGTCTTACCAGCGATGATGAGCACCTCTGCGCCTTCTTCCTTGGCTATTTCCTCTACTCGCTTTGAGAAATCATTGCCAGTCTTAGCAGACGCCTCGTCAACGTTGCAGACATAGAGCACGGGCTTTGCTGTGAGGAGGAAGAGATCATGAGCAATCTTCTGCTCATCCTTGCTGTCGAACTCAACGACGCGGGCATTCTTTCCCTGCTCAAGGGCCTCCTTGTAAGCAGTGAGCACAGCAACTGCCACCTTTGCGTCCTTGTTGCCAGCAGCAGCAGTCTTCTGCTCCTTGCCGATGCGTGATTCTATAGTCTCAAGGTCCTTCAGCTGGAGCTCAGTATCAATGATCTCCTTGTCGCGGATAGGGTCGATGCTTCCGTCAACGTGAGTGATGTTCTCATCTTCGAAGCAACGGAGCACGTGGATGATAGCATCCGTCTCGCGGATGTTGCCGAGGAACTTGTTTCCGAGACCTTCACCCTTGCTTGCACCCTTAACGAGACCCGCGATGTCAACAATCTCGCAAGTAGCAGGAACGATACGTCCAGGATGAACAATCTCTGCGAGTTTTGTGAGACGCTCGTCAGGTACGGTGATTACGCCTACGTTTGGTTCGATTGTACAGAAAGGGAAGTTTGCTGCCTGAGCCTTAGCGCTTGACAGACAGTTGAATATAGTTGACTTACCTACGTTAGGAAGTCCTACGATACCACATTTTAATGCCATAATCTATTTAAATTTTGTGCAAAATTACAACTTTTAAATCATTCGGCAAAGAAAAACGTGGATTTATTTGTCTTTATCATTAAAGATTTATAATTTTGCAGCCATAACTACTGAATAATAGGCATACTTATACCCCCCAAAACAAATCGATGAAAAAGCGAATATTAAAGTTGAGTAACTATGTGCTCTCAAGTCTTGTAGGCGCTCTTGGCTTCTCTTCTTGCCATGGTGATGCCAGGGATGAAGATAATATATTGTGTATGTACGGATCTCCTTCAGCTCGATACTCCATAACCGGTACAATTACTGACGAGAATGGTGAACCGTTGGAAGGCAAGGATATAAAGGTGAAAGACAATATTGATTATAGTGTTTCGGAACAGAAGACAGACTCCCACGGAGACTATGTCTATGAGAGTGTCAACTTTCCAAGAATGGATAAACTGAAGGTTGTTGTAAGCGACCCTGACAGCATCTATGCGAGCGACTCCACTGATGTTAAGTTTGTGAAGACAAAAGATGGTGACGGCGCTTGGTTTCTAGGGGAGTATAGCGGCAAGGCTGACTTCAAACTTAAGAAGAAATAACGCTGAAATTATCTCATCAGACTTTCGGCAAGGGCTACAGCTGAGTTTGCGTCATCGCTGTATCCGTCTGCTCCGATTTCTTTTGCGAAGTTCTCGCTTACAGGAGCACCGCCTACCATGATCTTCACCTTGTCGCGCAGTCCGGCAGCAACGAGTGCGTCAATGACGTCCTTCATGTAGGTCATGGTTGTTGTGAGGAGAGCTGACATACAGAGAATGTCCGGATTATGTTCGTTAATGTTGTTGACAAATGTCTCTGCATCAACATCAATGCCGATGTTTACCACCTCAAATCCGCAGCCTTCAAGCATGGAAGCAACGAGATTCTTGCCGATGTCGTGTAGGTCGCCCTTGACCGTTCCAATGAGAACTTTTCCCTTTGAAGTGGTAGCTTGACCAGCCATAAGAGGCTTCAGTATAGCGAGTGCTGCTTTCATGGCACGTCCAGCCATAAGAAGTTGAGGCACAAAGGCTTTGCCTTCAGAGAAACGCTTGCCTACTTCGCTCATCGCACGAATCATCTCATTCTCGATAAGAGCCTTTGGGTCTGCGCCAGCATCAACGGCAGCTTTTGTGGAAGATTCTGCATCAGCCGTTTTGCCCGCAACTATGGCGTTGAAGACGGCTTCGTTGGAAGCGGATGATGGCTCCGCACCTGACGGTACGGACACAGGGGCTGCGTTAGTGTTCTTTTCTGCGCTGGCAGAGGTTTTAATGGTTTTGAGAGTTTTGATGTCGTTAAGCGGATTCTGCTTGACGTATGGGTTCTGCTTGATAATTTTGAGCGAAATCTTCTCCGCAGCCTTAGGAGTCGTGTATAGTCCCGGCATTGGTTCAATGAGTCTTGCAAGATAGCGGATGTGCTGGTCGTTTGTTCCGCAGCAGCCGCCAACGATGTTGAGCTGATGGTTCTCGATGAGAGTCCATATTTCTCGTGCAAGTATGTCTGGCGATTGGTTGTAACGGCCAGTATTGTCAGGAAGTCCGGCATTCGGATGCACGGAAACCATTCGTGATGTCTTTGAAGCCAATTCGCGGGCAAAAGGAACCATCTGCTCTGCGCCGAAGGAACAGTTGAAGCCTACGGACATGACGTCGTATTTGTCTGCAAGGGCAACGAGCTGGTCAATGGAATGACCAGCCATAGTCTTTCCGGCAGCATTTGCTATGGTCATGGAGAGCATTATTTCCACCTTTTTGCCAGTCTTTTCCATCGCAGCCTTAGCCGCTTCGCATGCAGCTTCGGCGTTTTCCACGTCAAAGATTGTCTCAATGAGGAATGCATCAACGCCAGCTTCAAGGAGAGCCTCCATCTGTTCCTGGTAAGCTTCACGGAGTGCAAGGTAAGTGCCGTGTCCTTCCACGCTTGCCATCTTCACGGTAGGACCGATGCTGGCAGCAACATAGCGTGGTTTCAGGTTGTTGAAGTCGGTGTATTCGTCTGCAATCTCACGGGCAATGCGAGCACCGGCAAGGTTCAGTTCCTTGATGCGGTCGGCATAACCGTACTCCTTCATAGAGATTTGCTGCGAAGAGAATGTATTGGCAGTGATGATATCTGAACCGGCATCAAGATAGCGGCGGTGAATCTCGCGGATAACTTCTGGCTTGTGGATATTGAGAAGGTCGGAATTGCCTTTGTAGTCGGGAAGGACTGCCTGTACCATTGTTCCCATTCCGCCATCGAGAAGCAGAATGCGACTGGCAGCCACCTCGCGGAGAGAAGGGCGCGAAGAGCTGCTTGAACCAGCTGCTGATGCAGTGGATGCTTGAGAACCAGCGTCGTCTGCGGCTCCTTCAATGGCTTCGATTATTTCGAGAACGCGTTCGTCTGCTGTCTTCTCGCCTTTTGTCAGAGCGTTGATGGATGTCTTTGAAGGAGAAGAGACGGCTGTTTGGAAATCGTCAACAATCTTCATTGCCTCTTCCACTTCCTTTTCATTGTGGAAGTCCATTTCCAGATGTACGCCGTCGCCGCCGATATTGTCAAGAAGCGGACGGAGTTCGTCAAGAGTCACCCAGCACGCCATTATGCTCTTTCCGCCGGAGAGAATCTTTCGGTAGAGGTCGTACCATTTTGGATCGCCGCCCTGTGGTTCGCCAACGCCTGGAGTCCATTGTATGGCGTTAAGTTCCTCTATTTCAAGGAGTGACGGCAGATGATGCATTGCTCCTACACCGTCAAGATGATAGAGCGTATAGTCAATCTTCTGACACTGCTGACGGATATAAGGCTGAACGAATCTGCGGTAATCTTCTACGGAAATCATCGTAGAGATATCGCTCTGCAGCTTGCTCATCTTTCCTGGAGCCCATGAAGAGAAGTAGCAGAACGCCATTTCTCCGTTCGGTTCCTTGATGATGTCGTATAGTTCGTCAAAGACCTTACAGTAGATATCGTTGATGCGCTGTACTTGTTCTTCCAGCAGTTCCGGCTGCATAACAGTGTCGAGCAGCACTTTGTCCGTACCTTTCATTGCAGCCAGCACGTCAAGACCTTCCATGAGGTCAGGCATTCCGACGAAGTAGTTTCCGTTAGCCTTAGCCTTCACCGCCTTTAGCAATTCCTTGTGCAGCAGATAGTTAGGATGGTTCGGGTCAAACTGAAAGTCATCCTTATAGTTTGGATCAGGGTGAATCCATATAGTGTCTGGTCCTCCTTCAAAGACACCGCCGAGTATGGCTGCCATGGAGCCAGGACCAAGATGAGTGTTTGCCACAGGCAGCATGTCTGCCATGAGAGAAGAGTGGCTGACGTACCAGTCAAGATATTCGGCACGCCATTCTGGGTCGAACCATTTCTGCTGGAGGTCTTTTGGGTCAGCAGGTTTTGCGATGTCAGCATGAGGCTTCACACCGTCCTGAAAATGTTCCCACATGTTTAAGACGATGCCCTTATGATTCCACCAGTTTATATAGTGTTGTTTAGTCTGTTCAAGGTTTGATTTCCACATTGTTGGTTAGTTATTTGAGAGATTACGAGAGCAAAGTTAGTATTATAAGAGCAAAAAAAGTACATATTTTCATATATATATATTAAAAAAAAGCTTTTTTGTTATTTTTTATTTGCAATTTGCTTAAAAAGATTTAACTTTGCAACGTGTTTTACTATACTTGTATGTTTGACACTTATACTTTATAGCCCAAAACTAACCTTAAAATAAAACTATAAATTTAATGAAAAGAAATCGTAATTTTGCTTTAAACACCGTAAAGGCGTCGTTTGCAGCACTGCTGCTCCTTGCCTTTGGTATGGCATCATGTACGAGCGATCCACTCAATGAAGAGACGTGGACTCCTTCGGTACATAATGCTCAGGTGGAATCACCAAAGAGTGACGACATTACTGTTGTGGCTAATGCCGGTGGATCTACGCAGACCGTTTCTTGGCCTGTTGTCAACGGCGCAGGAGGCTATCAGGTGGTGCTTACGGATGTTGGCGCTGATGAAGTTATCGCCGACAGCCTTGTTGACGGATGCTCTGTTGTCTTCCCTCGTGAGGAAGATGTAAACTACAAGGTGTCTGTCCTTGCTAAGGGTAATGCTAAGTACAACAACACAGATGCTGCCGCAGCTACTGTAAAGGAGTTCTCTACATTTACTCCTACTTTCAAGACCATCCCTGCAGGCGACCTCAACGAGTGGTTTGCTGCAAACCCTATCCCAAGCGAAATGAAGGGCGAGAATCTCAACTTCGACCTTATCGGTGGCGAGAAATATACCGTAAGTGGTGCTCTTGACTTCGATGGTTTCACTGTTACTCTTCGTAGTACAAGCAAGACTAATCACGCTCAGGTGGAATACACTACAGAGAAGTCTGAGATCACTTTCACTGCAGCGTTCAATGCTAAGTATCTTGACTTCGACTGCCACGGCATGTCAGGAAGCAAGGGCGTGTTCGGTTTCAGTACAAATCCAACTGTAGAACAGGATGCTGCTACAGGTTTCTATCTTATCAAGGAGCCTATCACTATCGCAAACTGTAACTTCGATAATGTAAACGGCTATTTCCTTTGGGACAACAAGGTTAAGACTGCTGCTTACACTGTTCTTATTAATAATGTATTATGTCACCTGACTCCAAGTCGTTCCGTAGAGTCTGTTATCTGGACAAACAAGGGCGGTCACATCAATGACTTCACTTGCCAGAACTCTACTTTCTACAACCTTGATGAGGCTAACGACTGCAAGTACTTCTATCAGGCAGGTGGTTATCGCTGTACAAACCTTAATCTTGCAACCAACAGCGTAAACTATCACAACTCTACCTTCTACCGCATCGGTTGGAATGGCGGTCAGTGGGGTAACTACAACGGTATGCAGGGTAAGAACGAGTCATTCTGGGTAATGACAGACTGTATCTTCTTCGGATGTAGTGAGAGTGGTGGTGTTCCACGCCGTTTCCTCCACGGTCAGTCTGGTCGTCAGAACACTTACACATTCTCAAACAATACATACATGGCTCTCGACGGCACATTCCAGCCTGTAGGCAACTACGATATCTCTGGTACACAGATCGAGGAAGACCCACAGTTTGCTAATCCAGCAGCAGGCGACTTCCACATCAGTGGTGCTACACAGTTGGCACGTCGCACAGGCGACCCACGCTGGCTCCCATAAAACTAGATTATTCGGAATCTCGATTATTTGAATCTTCGATTATTCGAAATCTCGAAAACTTCGATTATTCGAACCTTCGGAAAATAACCCCCAAAAAACAATCCCAATGAAAAATCTAAAACATATCTGCCTGACTGCCATCTTCGCTGCATCTGCTTTTACTGCAAATGCACAGAATTTGCTGACTACAGGCAAGGTGCTTGACGACCAAGGCGAGCCTGTTATCGGTGCTTCGGTCGTAGTGAAGGGCACATCACAGGGCGTTGTTACTGACCTTGATGGTAACTACAAGATAGACGCTCCAAAGAATTCGGATATTGTCATCACATACATAGGCTATAAGCCGCAAACAGTGAAGGCTGGTTCCAACGGCACTATCAAGCTCGTGGAAGACGGTCAGAACCTTGAGGAAATCGTCGTTGTAGGTTACGGCACTCAGAAGAAGGCTCACCTCACTGGTGCCATCTCTACTGTTGATGTCGATGATATTCAGGACCTTTCTTCAGGCAACCTTTCAAGCACACTCTCTGGTCTTGTAAATGGTCTCTCCGTAAGCGGTGGTGACGGTCGTCCTGGCGAGGCTGCACGTATCTCTATCCGTGACGTCAACTCTCTTGGCGATGTAGGCTCTTCTGCTCAGCAGCCTCTCTTCGTAATTGATGGTTATATCTATCCTAACGATGTAAAGGTGGGCAACTCTACACAGAACCTCGGTGCAGAGGCTTTCAACAACCTCGATGCTTCTGAGGTGGAGTCTATCTCTGTCCTCAAGGATGCTTCTGCTGCCGTTTATGGTGCACGTGCTGCAAACGGTGTTATCCTCGTAACAACAAAGAAGGGTAAGATGGGTGCGCCAAAGATTTCTTATTCTGGCACATTCGGTTTCACTGACGAGGTGGCTCGACCAAAGATGCTCAGCGCATACAACTACGGTCGTCTCTTCAATGCAGTGAAGGCTGCTGACCCAACAAACACTTCTCTCAACAAGACAACAGCCCTCTTCCAGGCTGACGAACTTGAGGCTATGAAGTCTCTTAACTATGACCTTCTTGATAAGTATTGGGAGACTGGTTTCACTATGCAGCATAGCGTAAACGTTTCCGGTGCTACAGATAAGGTTAGCTACTTTGCTGGTATTTCTTACTTCGATCAGGACGGTAACCTCGGCAAGCTCGACTACGACCGCTGGAACTATCGCGCTGGTATCGACGTTAAGCTCAGCAAATATCTCTCTGCAAACCTCAATGTAAGTGGTGACTACGCTAAGAAGAACACTCCGCTCGTAAAGGTTGGTGGCTCTAATTCAGAGAAAGACTACAATCTCCTCCTCACACACCCTTACTACATTCCTGAGGAAGTTGACGGATATGCTATTCCTGCATACGGTATCAGCAATGGTCTGAAGAATCAGAACCAGTACTATAACTTCAACACTCTCCAGAACAACGGTGACTACAAGCGCAACATGACTAACAATATGAATGTTAACGCTTCTGTCAACTACGACTTCGGATGGAGCAAGATCCTCAACGGTCTCAAGCTTCGTTTCTCTTACTCTAAGAGTATCAACAACGACAAGGGCAACGAGTACGGATCTTCATTCACTCTCTATCAGATGATCAACCGCTACGGTAGCGGCAGCCATCTCTACACTCCTACAAGCTATGAGTCAAACATTGACTATCTCGCAGCTTCTAACTTCAACCCTATCGCTACTGCAAACGGTAACTACCTCTACCGTAGCATGACACGTACTGACAACTATCAGGTGAACGTCACTGCACAGTACGGACGTAAGTTTGGCGATCATGATATCAACGCCCTGTTCTCTATAGAGAAGAGCGAGGCTGAGAGCGAATACCTTACTGGTCAGCGTGAGGCTCCATACCCTTTCACTACAGGTCAGTATAACTCTGCTACAGGCGAGATGACTACTACGTTTACTCGCAGTGAGTCTGGTACTCTCTCTTACATCGGTCGTCTCAACTATGCTTATCAGGGAAAGTATCTCCTCGAGGCACTTCTCCGTTCTGAGGCTTCTACTAAGTTCGCTCCTCGCAACTACTGGGGAACATTCTACTCTTTCTCTGGCGGTTGGGTAATGTCTGAGGAAAACTGGTTCAGAGACAATATCAAGTGGGTTGACTACCTCAAGCTCCGTGGCTCATTCGGTCTTACTGGTCGTGACAACCTCGCTGCTTGGCAGTGGATGCAGGTTTATGCTCAGGATGCTAATAAGGGTACTGTCTTCGGAACAGGTCTCGGCAACGATTCTGGCAACCGTATCACTATCAACAAGAACAACTCTGCTGTAAATGCAGACGTTCACTGGGATCAGTCTTACAAGTATAACATCGGTCTCGATTTCGGTGTTCTCCACAATCGCCTCTCTGTTACTGCAGAGTATTACTATGAGAAGAACCGCGAAATCCTCATGAATCTTGCACAGGAAGTTGCTTACTACGTTGGTACTCAGAGTGCTTCTACTAACCTCGGTAAGATGGACTCTTGGGGTGGTGAGCTTTCTATCACTTGGCGCGACAAGATTGGCAAGGACTTCAAGTATAAGATTGGTGTCAACACTGGCTTCCATGACAATAAGGTCATTCTCATGGACTTCGCTAACCAATACACTTACCGCCAGATTACTCCTAATCACCGTTCTGACATCGGTACATGGGGTATGCAGTGCGTAGGTATGTTCCGCTCTTTCCAGGACATCGAGGAATACTTCGCTGCTAACAAGATCACTTCTTACATGGGTATGACTAAGGATAAGGTTCGCCCAGGTATGCTTATATATAAGGATGTACGCGGTGCTTACGATCCTGAGACTGACACATACGCTGGTCCTGACGGCATCGTTGATAAGGACAACGATCAGGTTTGCCTTTCTAACCGTGCTAACCCTTACGGATTCACTACAAACCTCAGTGCAGAGTGGAAGGGCATCTCCCTCACTGCTCAGATCAGCGCAAGCTGGGGTGGTTACGCTGTAGTGCCATCACAGGCTCTTAAGTTCTCTAACGATATTGAATATACTAACATGCCAAGCTTCTGGAATGTTGACAATATGTATTCTTATCAGAATGTATATGACGGCTCTGGCAATCTCGTTGTGGCTGAAAACCGCGATGGTTACTATCCTAACCTCGCTTACGAAAGCGTGAACTCAGTGGCTTCAAGCTTCTGGCGCATCAGTGCTGCCCGTTGTCAGCTCAACCGTCTCACCCTTGCTTACTCATTCCCAAGCAAGTGGGTTAAGAGCATCGGTTTCCAGAACCTCCGTCTCAACATCACAGGTCAGAACCTCGTAAACTTCTACAACCCTTATCCAGAGAAGTTCACAAGTCCTATGGCAGGCACTTACGGAAGCTATCCTAACCTTAGAAAGTGGACTGTTGGTGTTAACGTAACATTCTAATAAAACTACAAAAACAATGAAAAAGAATATATTATCATACGCAGCTCTCGCGCTTGCTGCTGGCGTAGGACTCTCTTCTTGTAGCGACGAGTTCCTTCAGGATAAGAAGAACTACGACAATGCCAATGTCGAGATCTACAACTACTATGAGGGCGCTAACGGACGTCTTAATGATATCTACAGCTGGTGTCTTCCTGCCGTAAATGATGTTACATGGAAGTATCCTTCAATGGGTAATGCTGACATCTGCGCCAAGTCAACAGAGGAGTACAGTGGCTTCAGTGATTTCGTGAACCCACAGATTGAACTCTCTACAATGTCGTCAACAAATGCCGTTCCTGACTTCACTTACGGCACACGCGGTAATATCCAGGAGATGGCTTACGGACGTATCCGTAACGTCAACGACGCTATCATCAATGTCAGCGGTTCTACGCTGCCACAGAATCAGAAGGACATCATTCTCGGACAGCTTTACTTCTTCCGCGCATGGTGCTACTACAACCTCGTCAAGTGGTACGGCGGTGTGCAGCTCGTAACTGAGATGCTTGAACCTACAGAGGCAACATTCGTTCCTCGCTCTACAGCAAAGGAGTGTATTGACTTCATTCTCAAGGATCTCAACAACTCTGCAAAGATGCTTGCTGAGAAGACTATGAGCGGCGGTTGGGGCGGCTCTGATTACGGTCGCGTAACAACAGGTACTGCTCTCGCTCTCAAGGGTCGTGTGCTCCTGCTTTGGGCTTCACCTCTCTTCAACCGTAAGAATGATCAGAAGCGTTGGGATGACGCTTACAGTCAGATGAGTCATGAGCTCGATTCTATCAATAAGTGCGGTTACGGACTTTATCAGACAGCCAACAATGTTAACGGTTCCGACTTCGCTGCTATGTTCCTCCAGCAGACACAGAATCCTGAGGCTGTCTTCGTTACTCTCTTCAACAACATCACTGGTGACGGTCTTGACAACCAGAAGAACAACCGTTGGGAGCGTGACATCCGTCCTTCTAACACTGGTGGTGGCGGTAAGGGTGCTTCGGCTACTATGGTCAACCTCTTCCCAATGGCTGACGGTATGCTGCCTTCTAATATCGACAACTACAGCAAGCTCCAGAAGTCTCCTATGGATTATACTCCAGAGACTCCGTTCCTCAACCGTGACCCACGTTTCTATCGCACATTCGCTTTCCCTGGCTTCCGCTGGGCTTACAATGGCGATGCAAGCTTGAAGGATCCTCACAACCCTTCTGACGGCAAGAACTTCACTATCTGGAACTACGTTTGGTACACAGAGAAGAACGACGAAGGCAACCCTGAAAGTGGTAACTCTTACGGTGCTGACAACCTCCTCTCTAGCAAGCAGGCTGTTTATATCCGCAAGAAGTCTGACGACCTCGACGTAAACCCTTCTCCTCTCTATCAGTATGTTGCTCTTGACTCTAAGGGTGCTGCTCCATTCTATTCTGGTGCTCAGCTCATCGAGCTCCGCTATGCTGAGGTACTCCTCAACCTTGCAGAGGTAGCTTGTATGGCTGGTCATACAGATGAGGCTGTAAAGTATCTTGACATGGTACGTACTCGTGCTGGTCTTCCAGCTGGTTGTGCTCATATCGCAAACAAGGGCGACAAGGCTTCTGTCATGTCAGCTATCCTCTACGAGCGTCAGATTGAGTTCGCTTACGAAGGCAAGCGTTTCGACGATATGCGTCGCTGGATGCTCTTCGATGGTGGTCAGGGTGCTGTTGATGGTGCTCCTGCTTCTTGGAAGCTTTCTGGCGAGATCACTAACACTTGCAATTGGCTCGGCGTAAAGCCTTTCAATGGTCAGCGTCGTGAGAACATGGAGTTCCATACAAAGTATATCGGTGGCACTACTTACGACAGCGACGGTCTTGCTACTCCTATCTACGAGCAGCTCATCGAGGCTAAGATGTCTGAGACAGGTGCTTCTCGCGACAATATTGAGAAGCAGTATGGTGCTGAGTTCAAGGCTCAGGCGTTTACAGAAGCTATGAAAAAGCGTCCTGCTGGTGTTGACTTCCGCCAGGCAGACATCGTTTCGCAGCTTCAGACTCTTGCTGAGTGGTATGCTAAGAACCTCACTTGGAAGGAGAAGCGTGGCGACGGTTACGACTCTAACCACAACCTCCTCTACATCAACTATCGTCCTAACTACTACTTCCTCGGTATTCCTATGAATGCTGCTACAACAGACGCTGGTCTTGTACAGACCATCGGTTGGGGCGATTACAACAACGGTGGTGCTAACGGCACCTTCGATCCACTCGCTGAATAATTTCTGACTGTTCCCCAGTCGTTTTCGGCTGGGGAATAATCCTCTCTATCCCCGAAAGCTTTTAAGCATCCCTCCCCTTTGTGGGTGAGTTGGTGGGTCTCAATCCGCAGAATTTTCTCAAAAAGTTTTGCGGATTGATTTTTTTTATTTAATTTTGCGGCGTAATTAACCAATAAAAATATGCGAAAAAATCTGATATACATGCTACTCTCCCTCTGTTCCCTCTCAGCTTTTGCTGTAGGGCGAGGATTTCCGAGCCGTTCCGCCAAGCAGAACGCGTCTGTAGGGCGAGGAAATTCTAATCGTTCAGCGCAGAAAGCTCCGCTGTCTGTTGACCTTGAGTTTGTCTTAACGACAGACGTTCATGGTGCTCTATTCTCAAGGAATTACCTTTACAACAACGAGACAAAGGGCGGAATGGCGCGCGTCGCTTCCTTCCTGAAAGAGGAACGCGAGGTTTACGGCGACAACCTTATCTACCTTGACAACGGCGATGTCCTTCAGGGACAGCCTACCGTCTATTACTACAACTACATCAACACCACCGCACCGCATATTCAGGCAGAGGTCATGAACTTCCTGAACTGCGACGCTATAGGATTCGGAAACCATGACATTGAGGCTGGACATGCTGTCTATGACCGTTGGGTGAAAGACTGCCGTATGCCTGTCATTGACGCCAATCTCGTCCGTACATCTGATGGCAAACCCTATACCAGCCCTTATGTCATTCTCAATCGCGGAGGACTGAAGATAGCTGTTCTCGCCATGCTCACCCCTTGTATCAAGGGCACTCTGCCGCCAAAGCTGTGGTCTGGTCTTGACGTCAAGGATATCGTGGAGTCATGCCGTCAATGGGTGCCTTATATCCAGAAGAATGAGAAGCCTGACCTCCTCGTCGGACTTTTCCATTCTGGCGACACCACTCGCTATCTTGGCGATGTTATGGAAGATGCTTCGCGCCTTGTGGCACAGACCGTTCCTGGCTTCGACCTTATTCTCTTTGGCCACGATCACAAACGTCTCTGCGAGAAGGTCACCAATCCTGAAGGAAAGGACATCTGGATTGTGAATCCGGCAAATAATGCAAACAATGTCGGACGCGTGAAGGTGCATGTAGAGAAGCGCGGAAACCGATTGATAAAGAAGGATATAGTTGCCGACCTCGTGAGAATGTCAGACTATGATAACGACGCTGATTATATGGCACACTTTGCCAGTCATAAGGCAGAGATAGACAGTTACATCAATCAGCCGATTGGAGAACTTACTGCCACCATAAACACCGACAGCATCCTCAACGCTCCTTGCAGTTTCATTGACATGATACAGCAGTTGCAGCTCGACATTTCCGGAGCGCAGATCTCCCTCGCCGCTCCTTTTGCCAAGCATACAGAGCTTAAGGCGGGTAAGGTTACCATGCGAGACATGTTCACACTCTATAAGTATGAGAACACTCTCTACACTATGCGACTGACTGGTCGTGAGATCAAGGGACTACTCGAGATGAGTTACGACCATCTCCTTACCGAGCCGTCAGACCGTTTCATCATCTTTAATTTCGACACCGCTTATGGCGTTGATTATGAAGTTGATAAATCAAAACCTTACGGTTCGCGCATCACCTTCGGCAACCTCACCGACGGCACCCCATTCCTGTTGGATAAGGAATACCTCGTAGCCGTCAACAGTTATCGCGGCAATGGTGGAGGCGACCTCCTAACCAAGGGATCCGGCATCCCGGTTAAAGAGCTGCCAAATCGCGTGGTAAAGTCCACGGATAAAGAAATCCGCCATTATCTCGCCGAGATGTTCAAGGAGAAAAAAGTTGTAACGCCCGTGTGCAAGAACAACTGGAAGTTTAAGTAAAGTAATAAGCAGTTAAATATTTTTCCTTAGGATTACGACTCGTGTTCCTAAGGATTATGTTTCGTGTTCCTATAGGTTATAAATAATTCCAGAAAAAAGCTGTTAGCAGATTATCCGTCACCCGTCACTTTTGAAACGTAGTGTATCGATAATCAGTGTGTTATGTTTTAGAAGTGATGGGTGACGGACTTTTGACTTACAGGTTTTTCTTTGGCATAATTATCTTATGTCTTACGTCTATTTCCTCAGAGTGATTCGGACTCCGCTTGAGAGGGTGAACATGAACTGGTGGTTGGATTTGTAGGTCTCAAGCTTTAGGTTGTCTGTCGGTATGTTCCATGAGAGGGTTGGGTCAAGGAAGATGCCGATTTTCTTGGTTATGTTTAGCTGTACGCCTGCTGCGCCATTCAGCGAGAAGGTTACTCCGTCCTTGTCTATCTTCTTGTCGCCTTCTTGCGCATAAATGCAGAAATCTGCTGACGCACCGGCTCCTGCATAGATGTCCATCCATCTGCGGTGTAAGATGGTGAAGTCTGCGCGAAGCGGTATTCCGATGTATTGCGCTCTCTGCTGATGGTTATTGGAGATGGAGTAATTGATCTTCGATGAATACATAGAGTAATCCACTCCGCTTGTCAGCGACCAGCGTTTGCTCAGCGGCAGTCGCAAAGAGAGTCCCAGGCGCAGCGGCATGGCGTGAGAATCATCTCCAGTCTTTACGTCGGGCTTATGGGGTGGAGCATAGTGAAGGGCATCGTAGTACATAAACAAGTGACTGTTATTGTTGTTCAAACCACTAATGTCATCCTTGTAAGGCTCTTCATGCAGCATTGTCGGCAATAATACCGTAGCTAACGCTGCAACACCCGCACTTTCGTAAAAGAGTCGCAGTCCTTTGTCATGCGTTTTCTTTTTATCTTTTTTCTCTATTTTGGAATTGACGGAATTGTCGGAAAGGACAGAATAGACAGAAGGGACAGATGCGGCAGTATAGTCTGTAGAAGTGGAAGAGTCCATCGGAGCAGATGTTTCTGTAGCGGCTATAGTGGCTGCTGAATCTGTAGGGATGGATGATTCAAGCGGAGTTTCTGATACTGCTGAATCCGCTTCTGCTGATGAAGCAATCAACGTAGCTGGAACTTGTTGCGGCAATTCTGTCCTGACTGTCATTCTTGTTAGAGGAAGTCCTCTACTTGTTAGGAGTTTCTGTCCTCCACTTGTTGGCAGTTTCTGTTCTTCACTTGTTGGCAGTTTTTGTCCTTCACTTGTTAGGAGTTTCTGTCTTCCCCCTGTGGGGAAGTTAGAGGGGGGCAACATGATCAGCAGAGCAATACCAGCCGCTATGGCTGCCGGAACCAGCCATATTAGAGAAGAGCGCTTCTGCTTCTTGTCGGCAGCCGATCTGTCGAGAATAGCCTTAAACTCGGTCAGGTCGCCCTCTGGAAGTCTGCTTTCATAGCCTTCCAATCTTTCTTTTATCTTGTCTTCCAGTTGTTTCATCCTAGACCGAGTGTTTTAATATATTCGTTAATCTGTTTCCTCAGATGGTTCTTTGCTTTCGCCAGCATGCTGGTAGAACTGTTTACGCTTATGCCCAGATGTTCCGCTATCTCCTTGTGGGAGTAACCATCCATGCAGAACATGTTGAAGATGGCGCGCTGCGTGTCCGGCAGTTTCGATATGAACTCCAAGAGCTTGTCCATCGGAATCCGCTCCAGTTCTTCGTCCGTAGGCTCGGGAATAGGTTCTGGAATGGATGGACTGAGAAGAATGAGGCGGAACTTGTATCTCCTTATGTCGGAAAGTGCTGTGTTGACGGCTATTCTGCTTATCCAGGCAAGGAGAGAGCCGCTGCCCTGGTATCGGAATGACGGAATCTTTTCAAACACCTTCAGGAAAGTGTCGTGAAGCAAGTCTTGGGCTTTGTCCCGACTGTCGGAGTATCTGAGACAGAGCGTGAACACCCTTGCCGCATACCTTGTATACAGCTCTTCCTGTGCTTGCCTGTCATTCTTGGAGCAGAGTATGGCAAGGTTCTGCTCGTCCAATTCCTGATGCACTTATTTGTTCAGAATTTCCATACCAGTGAGAAGTTAACTGTAAGATAAATACAAAAGAATGCAAAATGCGTCACTGGTTTTCGGAAAAAAATCAAATAAAACATTTTTTTGTCCTGATTTTCCCCTTTTTGCCTTTTGATGTGATAATAAAAAGACCAGAATGTGATTTCTTGAATTCGTTCAGGTCATGTCCTTTGTACAATACATATCCAGAAGGGCTTACGACGGAAACTTCCGTTTCATCGGAGTCACGGAAGTTCTCGTATATTTGAGTTCTGTCATTAAATGTGTCCGATATAACAGCTTTGCCTTCAGGAGAAACCTCTATTGTTCTTACGGCAGTACCGTACTCGTTTGAAGCGAGTATGTCAATCCAAGAATAAACAGAGTTGTAGATATTGCTTGCCTTTATATGCGCTATATATGGTTCGTAAATATATGAATTCCTAGTTCCAACGCTATGTTCCCGCTCAATTGACATTTCTAAATAATCGGAGCCCGCATAATACACGTCGAAATAAATGTCACTCATCTGACCGTTCGTTTGCGGTACAATCTCCTTGATGACGATATCTGTAATTATAGGTCGAAGTTCAAGGGTTACACCGTACTCCGCCGTATATTCCGCTCCATCGTCAAGGGCAGTACATCTGATGATGCCAACAATGTTGCCATTAGAGTCTGTTTTGAAGTTTTCTCCGTTAGTTATTGGGGTTATGGTAAACGTCTTTGAGTTATTCTGTGCCGAGATCTGAACGTATTCATTTTCAGTATTTAGCAGCCAAAACGACCAATCACCATTCGTGATCTTTTCCGATTCTATTTCAAATGAATGTGCCAGATAAGCTGATGCAACGCCTGTGCTATCTATGTCGTTTGAAACAATTGAATATGCCGCAGATGAGGTTTTATCGGCATCGTCTGTCCCTATTGCCCGAATAGGATGGAATTGTGCAAATGCCTCCATTGTACATGCCATCAGGAATGTCAATAGAACAGAGCCTAAGAATTGATAGCAACGATTCATAGCGTCAATAGTTTAAAGTTATTATTGAAAAGGGTGTGGATGGATGTGGTTCTAGCGCCTTATTGAATGCACAATAAAAATGCACTCAATACAATATAGAAACATATAAACGACAGACCTCCCCGGTTTTTCTTTATCGTTTCTCGGATGCTTCTGGTGGTGTGGTAATCATCACAAACTATAGCCACCCAACTTGCAAAAACCACAATCGTACTTAAGAGTCCAACATAAAAAAGCGATTCCCACTTGGTAATCCAATGTACCAAGCCATTGCAAATCCATATTACGTATGCGTACTCAAACACATTATGAATAATAGTAGAATATTTCATGTTCATTTTACACAATTGCCTCTATCAACGTACGGCCTTTCAGCTCTACAGGCGGTAACACGCCTGACTGCTTTGTCTTGTTGAAGCAGAAACTGAGGAGATAGCCTTCTTGCAGGTTAAAGTATTCTAGGTAGCGGCAAAGCTGTTCCTCGCCACGTTCGTTGTAAGCATTTCCTCGCCAAATCTTCAGTTCAATAACGTATTGTTTGCCAAGATAATCAATCACCACGTCCATACGGTCATGGTCACGCGTCTGTTCTTCAATGTGATAGCTGCCCATGCCATTTATGACAGGACGCAGATAGGTAAGGAATACCTTGCGAGCATCGTTCTCTATGAATTCGTTGTCATGATCCATTTTGTAGGTCTGGTTCATGTGAACAACGAAGCGTTCCAAGAGGAGAGGAATGTCCAGGATACCGTCGTGGATGAACTGGTTCTTGTCGGTCATGCCCTGAATGAAGTCTGCCGAATTCTTATCCTGCGAGATAAAGTATTCGTAG
>JAZRYU010000091.1:0-7030 GCA_045600885.1 Prevotella sp. | reverse complement strand
GATTCAAAGTGCAATAGAATATCTTCTGCCGATAATCCGTGAACACAATATTCCTCTCAGCAATATTGTGACACACGAAGCAATCCGCAAGGCTTACAAGAAGAAGTATCCAAAGGACAAGGTTTCAGGCAAAGTTGACATCACACCAACAGAATACGCCCGATTCATGACTGCAATAAGGCTGTATGTTGAATAATTTTTACAAAAATCACAATAAGCAATGAAGATATACCTTATAACCCTTCTTCTCATATTCCTGCCGTTCATTCTCGTGTTCATTCCTCACGAGAACGGACCTACGTTCTTCAATCGTGCGGCTGCGTTCATGGTGCCTTATTCCATCGTGACCTTCCCGCTGATTGTCTATACCCTACTCTCGCTCCTCGGCAGACTGGCAGGACTATTCTCCCACACAGCAGGACATTACGCACAGCTGATCTCAATCGTCGTCGGTGTCTGCGTGTTCGGCATAATGATTATCGGTCACTACTGGGGACCGAAGCATCTGACCGTAAAGCAGGTTACGGTGGAGAGCGATAAGATTCCCGCTGCCTTCGACGGATACAAGATTGTGCAGTTCACCGACCTTCACCTCGCCTCTCAATCATCGCAGCCTGAGTTCGTTGAAGAACTCGTCCAGACCATCAACGCGCAGAACGCTGATGCTGTATGCTTCACCGGCGACCTCGTCACAGGTGACCGCCGCGAACTTGTCGGTTCCGACGAAGGCTTCGCCATGCACCACGACTATCGCAGCATACTCAGCCAGCTGAAGGGAAAAGACGGCGTATTCTCCGTACTTGGCAATCACGACTACCACATGTACACCGCCCTTTCTGACCGCGAGAAGGTGGAGAACATCACAAAGTTCAAGCAAGATGAGCGCGACCTCGGATGGTACCTGCTCTTAAACGAGCACGTCATCATCCACCGCGGCAACGACAGCATCTGCCTTGCCGGTTCTGAGAACGACGGCGACGGCAAGCACTTTCCGCAGTATGGCGACCTCAACAAGACGTTCCAAGGTGTGGACAACAGCCTTTGCAAGATACTTCTCTCTCACGATCCTACGCATTGGCGCAGAACGATTCTCCCTGAATCAGACCGCCACGACGTGCTGCTCACCCTCTCGGGCCACACCCATGCCATGCAGTTCATGCTCTTCGGCTGGACACCAAGTTCATGGGTATATGCAGAGAACAACGGACTCTACGAAGAATCCGCTCATTTCATTAATGTCAGCCACGGCGTAGGCGGCGCAGGCCTTCCATTCCGCTTCGGCGCATGGCCGGAGATCTGCGTCATCACACTGAAAAAGCGTCCATAAGTTCACGAAATTTGCACAAAATGGTCAGGCCCTTTTGTGCACATTTCGTTTTAAATGCTTAATAATCCAGATCCAGACCGTCCATGATTCCCTTCTCTATGATAGGGAACATGAGGTCGTAGATATCTCGGTTGTTCTTCTCGCAGACCTCAAAGCATTCCGCCATCAGACGATTGCCGATGGCAGACTCCTCTGGCGTAAACTGATGGTCGCCATTTTCAAGGTTCACGTAATCTTCAAACTTATCGTCCGGATGGATAGGCACATGCAGTTCGTTTACAAGATACTTGGCAAACGCCAGAACCTCAGCGATTGTCGTGATTTTAGATTCTTCTGTGTATTTCATATTTTTTCAGTTTTTGGTTTTGAGTCTCCCCTCCCTGTGGAGGAGCTGGGGGAGGTATCCAATGCAAAGTTACGTTTTTTCTGCGGAAAAATCCCCCACTCCATGCGTCATTTGCCTTGGAAAGTCAATTATTATCATAAATAATCCTAACAAACATTTGTTTTTTAATAATAATATGTAACTTTGCAGCCGTATTATGCGCAAAATACTGCATGTCATATTGCTGGCACTCGCTGCCCTGACTGTTGTTCCTTTCCTCGGAACAGCCTCTTCATGCTATGCCCAGAACACGGAGACTAAGGACGAAAAGCAGAATCCGGAAGACCAGGGCATCAACCTCAACACGCCTACCTTTGTGCCTTTGGTGAAAGTTGGCGAGGAGAAGATTAACGGCGAGATGGTACAGACGGTACAGCTGAACAAGCTTTACATCTACCCTCCGAAGGTGTTCAAGAACGCCAAGGAGAAGCAAAAATGGGACCGCATGGTCTATAACGTCAAAAAGACGCTGCCTATAGCCAAGGAAATACGCGGTATAGTGCTGGAGACGTACGAGACGGTCTCTACCATAAAAGACAAGAAAGAACGCGAAAAGCACCTCAAGCAGGTGGAGAAAGACATAAAGGCTGACTACACTCCGCGAATGAAGAAGCTATCGCTCAGCCAGGGAAAGATGCTTATAAAGCTGGTCTATCGTGAGACTGACTCTTCCGGCTACAAACTGCTCCAGGCGTTCCTCGGTCCTGTTCGCGCAGGATTCTATCAGGCTTTCGCTTGGACCTTCGGTGCTTCTCTTGCCAAGAAATATGACCCGGAAGGAGAGGACAAGGAGCTTGAGGCTGTCGTAAGACAGGTTGAGGCGGGACAGATTTAATAAATGTCATAAAAATGTCGGAAATCGCACAGATTTCTAACATTTTGTTTGTAATATGGCTATTTTTGTGTACTTTTGCAACCAAAATAACACAAAAACTGACACAACCAATGGAGAAGTTAGATTCTATTGATCTAAAGATATTGAGCATTCTTTCCAGAAATGCCCGAATGCCGTTCAAGGATGTCGCAGCAGAATGCGGCATCTCCCGTGCTGCCATTCACCAGCGCGTACAGCGTCTTGTTGACGACGGCGTCATCCTCGGTTCATGTTTCAACATCAACCAGAAAGCCCTCGGCTATTCTACCTGCACCTACGTAGGTCTGAATCTGGAGAAGGGCAACATGTACAAATCCGTTGTTGAGGAACTGGAGAAGATACCGGAAGTGGTGGAATGCCATTTCACAACAGGTCCTTACACTATGATGGTCAAGCTCTACGCTCGTGATAATGAGCAGCTTATGGACCTTCTCAACAATCGTCTTCAGGGCATACACGGCGTACTCTCCACAGAGACACTCATCTGCCTAGAGCAGAGCATCCGCCGCGAACTGCCGATAAAAGACGAGTAAAAAAGTACACTGGCAAGGCCATGGAGGTGTCATGCCCTCAGGAAACTAAGGGACGCAATGGAAACGATGCCTCATGGCATCGTTAAACCGCCGCTAAACTAATGTCCCCCTTAAAGAAGCCATGGGGCTTCTTTTCCTAACCGCCGCTAAACCAATTTATATATTATTCCCATTACTTTTCACTCTCCAATGCAGCGACCAATTATAGGAATCACCAGCAACTATTCTGCCGCAGATGGACTCACTACACTTACGCAAGCGTACTATCATTGCGTGGAACGTGCCGGAGGAGCGCCTGTCGTGCTGCCTCCTACCACAGACACGTCCATCCTTCAGGCACAACTAAACAGCGTTGACGGACTTCTCTTCACTGGCGGCGCCGACCTCAACCCATTGCTCTGGGGAGAAGAACCCGTGGTGAAGCTTGGCGGAATAAACGCCGAACGAGACCGCGCCGAGCTTCTCCTCGCCAAGATGGCTTACCAGCAGAACGTACCTATGTTCGGCATCTGTCGCGGACTGCAGACCATCGTAGCAGCCCTTGACGGAAAACTCATGCAGGACATCAGCGACAAGGCTACCATAAAGCATTCGCAGGATGCCGTGCGCAGCGAAGTTACACATAGTGTAAGCTACTTCAACAGCGAGCAGGTCCACCCTAAAGCAGCCTCTCTCCCTTGCTCTCCGACCACTGTTCCTGAAGCGCCTGCTTCAGCCATCCGCCTCTTAGTCAACTCCTTCCACCATCAGGTTGCCGCCGAGCCAGGTCCGAAGCTGAAAGTCACAGCACTCTCTCCAGACGGCTTCATAGAAGCAGTTGAGAGCAACGAGCACAAGCCAATCGTCTGCGTGCAGTGGCATCCGGAAAACCTCTATGACTCAGCCCCAGAGAGCAGTCAGCCGTTCTTCAAGTGGCTCGTTGAAGAGGCAATAATCTTCGGCAGGGCAAAGAAGCTTCACAGCCAGATTATCACCCTCGACTCCCACTGCGACACGCCGATGTTCTTCCATCTCGGCGTAAACCTTTCGCAGCGCGATCCAAACGTGCTGGTGGATTTCCAGAAGATGCAGGAAGGAAGACTCGACATCAGCAACATGGTCTGCTATCTGCCGCAGCCTGCCAAAGGCACTACGTTCAGCAAGAAGATACACTTCCCTATAGAATCGCCAAAGCAATACGTTGACTTCATCTTCGACAGCATAGAGAAGCAGGTGGCAGAATCCGACGGCAAGGCAGCCATTGCTCGTAGCGTAGCCGACATACAACAGAACAAGCAGAAAGGCATCCGCTCCATCATGCTCGGCATAGAGAACGGTCTTGCCCTTGAAGGCGACATCAGCAATGTAGAATACTTCGCAAAGCGCGGAATAACATACATAACCCTCTGCCACAATGGCGACAACGACATCTGCGACAGCTGCCGAGGAGAGCACACCTTCGGCGGACTGAGCGACTTCGGAAAGCAGGTTGTCAGCAAGATGAACGACCTCGACATCCTAATCGACCTCTCCCATGCAGGCGAAGAGACCTTCTACGATGTCGTCCGCGAGAGCAAGAAACCGATAGTCTGCTCACACAGCAACTGCCGAGCCTTCTGCGACCATCCGCGCAACCTCACTGACGACCAGATGCGCCGACTGGCAGAGAACGGTGGCGTCATGCAGATTACGATGTACCCCGGATTCCTTCAGAAAGACGAGAACGCCAGCATCCTGGATGTCCTCGCACATCTGAAGCACGCCATAGAGATTGTCGGCATTGACCACGTCGGCATCGGAACAGACTTCGACGGCGACGGCGGAGTGCCAGGTCTCAGCGATGCTTCCGACATGCTCAACCTCACCCGCCATCTGATAAAGGCAGGATATTCCGACGAAGAAATCGAGAAAATCTGGGGCAAAAACTGGCTCCAGCTTCTTAAGAAATAAACACAAAGGTGCGCCTCAAAAGGTGCACCTTTTTTGCTATTTTTGCACATCAGCCCGCCTTTCCACATTAATATTAGACATTAAATCACGCCCCAAGAGAGAGATTTCCCGCCTTTTTCTACGTTTTTTCAAAAGTTTTTTATAATTTTGTCGCGATATATATACATGTAAACCCTTCAAAAAGTAACTAACCCCTTCGTTAACCCATAAACGTAGAATGTAACCCAAAGGGTGAAACATAAAAATCACAACTAAACAAAACAATGAAACAAAAACAATTTCTCTGGCACGCCGGGACTACTTAGCCCACACCAGTCCCAACATCTCCCAGAGGCTACCAGCTCCTACTCGTCACATTAGGAGGAGTCAGTTAAATTGTTTTTCATTGATAATTAATAGCAAAAAACTAATAAAATGGATATAGTAGCAACAAAACCTCAAATGGCATCTCTTACAATTACATTTCCAAAAGTGGATATGAAACGCGTTAAGGGGTTGCTGAAAGTAATGGGATGGCAGTATAGGAGTGCCGACTATTACGATAGTCCACGTTTTCTCCAAGATATAGACGAAGCAGAAAGAGCCATTGCCAATGGAGAAGGAAAAGAAATCAACAGCATAGAAGAACTCAATGCCCTATTCTATGACGTATAAGTTGATATTCTCTCCAAGAGCATTAGACGATCTTGCGTATATAAAGAAGTCTGGCAATAAGACCCTTTTGCGAAAACTGCAAAAAATACTTATAGAACTGACAGAGCATCCTTACGAAGGAACGGGAAAGCCAGAACGATTGAAGTATCGCGACAACACCTATTCTCGTCGTCTATCCCAAAAAGATCGTGTAGTATATTCCGTCAGAGAACAAATGATAGAAGTAAACATACTCCAAATGTCAGGTCATTATAACGATAAATAACAAATAAATCAAAAACTAAATGAAACAAAAACAATTTCTCTGGCACGCTGGGACTACTTAGCCCACACCTATCCCAGCAACTCTTGAGGCTACCAACTCCTACTCGTCACATTAGGAGGAGTCAGTTAAGTTGTTTAAATGTTTACAATCAAAAACAATAATAGATGAACGATGAAATACTTGAACGAATATCACAAAACATCTACGGAGAAGAATTTGGAAGCGATGGAAGAAATGCAGAAGTCGCCAATTGGCTGTATCGAAGCTGTACGCCAGGCACGCCTGAACATGACAGGGCAAAACTTCTGAAAACATCCCATGGACTATTTGGTCAGGAAAGCATTGTCGCCGAAGAATACGCTATATCTCACAATCTATGGTTCGCCGACGATTCTTTGCTAGGAATGGTAGGTCCCGCAGGTGACGAGAACAATTGCTATCTTAGCCCCGACGGTCTTACTATCTTCAAGATAAATATGCTTACGCACTCAGGTGGCAGAATATTGCCGGTATTTGAGAAAGTTCTGATACATAATGCGATATTTCCTTCTACGAGGTATGACTTTGTAGGATTCACCAACCTTAATTTTGCAAGAACAGCATACCCTATCTTCAAACAAAAGATGGTAACTAATGCTCATAACGCGACTCCGACAGAAATCGCAGAACACATGACTGCGCTCGGTTTTTCTGAAGATAAAGATAGTCCAAAACCATCTGCTTGGAGATGTGATAAATATCTGATTTGGGACTTACAGCCAAAGAATGTCCTCAAAAAAGATGACAGAATATTTATTATTGATGCAGAAATTACACTTTTATGATAAATAACAAATAACTCATAAACTAAATAAATTTTACTAACTATGAAACAAAGAAAACTAAAGAGGTCTTCGTGTTGACCTGAGGAACGAGGGTCAATTTGAAGACCGAGTTGTACGGAACGGGCGATGAGTATCTATGGGTATTAACCACGGTTTTGACCATGATATCGTATCGTCACCAATGAAGAAATGAAGCTGGACGTGTGACGAAAAGCCGTCCGCTCATGATAAAACCGGTT
>JAZRYU010000090.1:0-3498 GCA_045600885.1 Prevotella sp. | reverse complement strand
GCTTTTTGTTGCGAAAAGAAAATAAAAAAGTGTAATTTTGCACGCTCAAAGCAACGGAATACAATTCCAAAACAAAGCATTTTAACGACCGATGATTGTAGCAATAGCAGAGAAACCAAGCGTAGCAAGAGACATAGCGAGAATCCTTGGAGCCACGAGTTCCAAGGACGGATACATAGAAGGAAACGGCTATCAGGTGACGTGGACTTACGGTCATCTGTGTACGCTGAAAGAACCGCACGACTATCTTCCGGCATGGAAGCACTGGTCGCTCGGACAGTTGCCTATGATCCCGCCTCGCTTCGGAATCAAAGTTATTGACATGCAACACATTACGAAGCAGTTTGCCATCGTGGAGAAGCTTATGCAGAATGCTGACAGCATCATCAACTGCGGTGACGCCGGACAGGAGGGAGAACTGATTCAGCGATGGGTGATGCAGAAAGCCGGTGCAAAATGCCCTGTGAAGCGACTCTGGATTTCCTCCATGACCGATGAGGCTATCCGCGAAGGCTTTGCCAACCTGAAAGATCAGGCAGACTATCAGCCGCTGTACTACGCAGGACTTTCCCGTGCCGTGGGCGACTGGCTTCTCGGCATGAACGCAACTCGCTTATATACAATAAAATACGGTCGCAACCGTCAGGTGCTTTCTATAGGTCGTGTGCAGACTCCTACGTTAGCTCTGATAGTCAACAGGCAGAAGGAGATTATGGAGTTCAAGCCAGAGCCTTACTGGGTGCTCTCGACAATCTATCGCGACACCCTCTTCACCGCTACCAAGGGCAAGTTTATGAGCAAGGAAGAAGGTGAGGCAGCGTTTGCTACTATTCAGGGTAAACCGTTCAAGATCACCGATGTAGAGAAGAAAAACGGATCAGAAGCACCGCCACGTCTCTATGACCTCACCTCGCTACAGGTGGATTGCAACAAGAAATTCGGCATGAGTGCTGAGCAGACCCTGAACACTATTCAGTCGCTCTACGAGAAGAAGCTGACAACATACCCTCGTGTGGATACCACTTATCTCACTGACGATATGTACCCAAAGTGTCCGCAAATCCTTACGGGCATTGCTCCTTACGCTCCGCTCGTAGCACCGCTGAATCTGCAGAAACTGCCAAAGAGCAAGAAGGTTTTTGACAACTCGAAAGTCACTGACCACCACGCCATTATTCCAACAGGACAGAATCCGGCTCGCGCTAATCTGCAGTTGCCAGAGAAGCAGGTCTATGACCTCGTAGCCCGTCGATTCATCTCCGTGTTCTATCCGAACTGTAAGTACGCCACGACAACCGTCCTCGGCGAGGTAAGCCCCCCTCTAACTCCCGCACAAGGGGAGGATAGCACCGCACAAAGTCAAAATCAGAGTCAAGGTCAACCTATTGAATTTAAGGTTACTGGAAAGATGATCCTTGAGCCAGGATGGCGAAGTGTTTACGGAAAACAGCAGAAGAACCAGGATGCACAGGATGGCGATCAGAAGGACGAGGAGAAGGTGCTGCCGAACTTCGTCGTTGGCGAGCAGGGAGAGCATACTCCGACGCTGACCCAGAAGGAGACAAAGGCACCACCGTATTACACGGAGGCAACCCTTCTGCGTGCTATGGAGACAGCCGGCAAATTCGTTGAGGATGAGGAACTTCGTGCAGCTATGAAGGAGAACGGCATTGGTCGTCCGTCTTCCCGTGCGAACATCATTGAGACGCTCTTCAAGCGCAATTATATCGTGAGAAAGAAGAAGCGCATCGAGGCTACGGAAACAGGCATCGAGCTTATCGGACTTATAAAGGAGGAACTGCTGAAGTCGTGCGAACTGACAGGTATCTGGGAGAAGAAACTCCGCGATATTGAACACCAGAAATACGATGCCGGACAGTTTATCAATGAGCTGAAAGAACAGATCACAACCATCGTCCATGACGTGCTTGCCGATAATAATCCGAGAAGGATTTGACCTTGACCTTGACCTAAATATTATTTTTTGTTAAATATAAGGGCAAAATTTGTGGCTTTGCGGGATTTTTAGTAATTTTGCGCCCGTATTTTATGTATTCCACATAAGCCCGTATGATTAAATTCTTTCAAACCAAAGGCAGCGTAGTAGCTGCGTCTCTCAACCATCAGCCTTCAGCAGAGGAAACATCTGCAATGGAATGGCTCTTCGATGGTAAAGTTATTAACGAAGATTGTCTTCAAGGTTACTTCGTAGGTCCTCGCCGCGAGATGATTACTCCATGGAGTACAAACGCCGTAGAGATTACTCAGAACATGAGTCTCCAGGGCGTACAGCGTATTGAGGAATATTTTAAGGTTGACTCTGCCGACGCAGAGCACGACCCAATGCTCCAGCGTATGTATGAAGGTCTGGACCAGAAGATTTTCGATGTTAACATCCAGCCTGAGCCTATAAAGCACGTTGACAATCTTGAGGAATATAACGAGACAGAAGGTTTGGCACTTTCTGCCGAAGAGATTGAGTATCTCCACAAGGTGGAAGGCCAGCTCGGTCGTCCATTGACAGACTCAGAGATCTTCGGCTTCGCACAGATAAACTCTGAGCACTGCCGCCACAAGATTTTCGGTGGCGTATTCATCATTGATGGTGAGGAAAAGCCTTCTTCACTCTTCTCAATGATTAAAAAGACTACTAAGGAGAATCCACACAAGATTCTTTCTGCATACAAAGATAACGTAGCATTCTCTGAAGGTCCAAAGGTAGAGCAGTTCGCTCCAAAGGATCAGACAACTTCGGACTTCTTCGAGGTAAAGGAGGTAGAATCAGTTATCTCGCTCAAGGCAGAGACTCACAATTTCCCAACAACAGTTGAGCCTTTCAACGGTGCTGCTACTGGTACTGGTGGTGAAATCCGCGACCGTATGGGTGGTGGTGTTGGTTCTTGGCCTATCGCTGGTACTGCCGTTTACATGACTGCTTACCCACGCAAGGAATCTACAGAGAACGCTTGGGAGCAGATTCTTCCTGTTCGCAAGTGGCTTTACCAGACTCCTGAGCAGATTCTTATCAAGGCTTCTAACGGTGCTTCTGACTTCGGTAACAAGTTCGGTCAGCCACTGATCACTGGTTCTGTGCTTACCTTCGAGCATCAGGAAGGCGATGAGAAGTATGCTTACGACAAGGTTATCATGCTTGCCGGTGGTGTTGGTTATGGCACAAAGCGCGACTGCCTCAAGAAAGAGCCACAGAAGGGCAATAAGGTTGTCGTTGTAGGTGGTGACAACTACCGCATCGGTCTTGGTGGTGGTTCTGTTTCTTCAGTAGATACAGGTCGCTACACAAGTGGTATTGAGCTTAATGCCGTACAGCGTGCAAACCCTGAAATGCAGAAGCGTGCTTACAACCTCGTTCGTGCTCTCTGCGAAGATGTTGAGAACCCAGTCGTTTCTATCCACGACCACGGTTCAGCAGGTCACGTGAACTGCCTCTCTGAGCTCGTTGAAGAGTGTGGTGGTGAGATTGATATGACAAAGCTTCCT
>JAZRYU010000089.1:0-60393 GCA_045600885.1 Prevotella sp. | reverse complement strand
ATAACTTTATGTTGTGGGAGACTGCAAAGTTACTAAAAATCAGCGACTTAACCAAATTTTTAGGGTTGTTTGTTATCAAGAAATTTACACCCTAAACGACTGGCTACTAGATGTTTAACTCAAATATTAACTAAGTATTGTTATAATTTTGCAAACGAATAAAAGATTAATCGTTCATGTATCACTACAAAATCTGAGCGTATGAATACGAATATCTCATCAAGCACCATGTTCCAAACAAACTTGGCAGCATGGAATCGGGAGACGGCATTTCTCTCAGTAGGCAACTTCAACAATAAGTATTTTGACGAGATTGTGAAGATGCAAGAGGATGCTGTGCCCTACATCTACGAAGAACTGAAGAAAGGTCCGACGCTCCTGGTACATGCTCTTGATAAGATTTATCCTGGTACCGTTCAGTGTGACGGTTACATACCACTATCTACAATTTGTAATGTATGGCTAAATATACTGAGCAAGAAGGAACGATTACGGTGAGTGAGTTATAGAGTATTTCCGAGCTGCAAGAACAAAAGCAAAGGTAACGAAAAGGGCTGAATCCTGCAAGAGGTTCAACCTATTTTATATCTTTACTAAAAATGTTAAGCGGACAGTAATAGAAAGAATTATTTTTTTTCAACTTTCGGACGCATTGAAGAAATAATGCCGTGGCTGATTCACATCAGCCACGGCATTTTGGAAATCAAAAACTCTTTTCAGAGATTTCAGAAATATTTAACAACAACTTTTTCTATTTTACAAGCACCTTGCTTCCCTTCTTTACCACAATGCCCTTATAGTTAGAAGAAACCTTCTGACCACGGAGGTTGTAAATGAGTGCAGAATTCAGAATGCTGGATTCAGAATGCATTGAAGAGATAGCGGTTGTGCCAGTCTCCATCTTCTGAGCGAATGCTTCCATTGCTGTCTGGATGGCTGCAAGCTCTGCCTCGTGTGCATCGAGCTGCTCGGCTGTAGGATCAGCATCCTGGAGTGCTGCGATGGCTGTTTCCTCATTGTCAAGACGCTGGCTGATAGAGAGCCATTCTGCATCGTCGTTAAGGATTTCGCCATACTCGGCTACGAGATGTTTGCGTGAAGAAAGGAGGTCGAGGAGTGCATCAAGGACGGTCTGAAGCTTCTCTTCCTTAGTCAAGTGCTGATGAACTGCCTGCTCGAAGGTTACGTAGCTGAGACGGATGAGGGCGATGCGAGCGGAGTGCATAGCGAGCTTGAGGTCTGATGGGTCTGGATTGTTCTCAAGATCCCAAGCAAGCTTGTTCTGCTCAGCGCGGAGTCCGTCAGTAACGCGGTTCCAAAGGTTTGTCAGCTTGAGCTCGTCGCGAACATCAGCATACTTCTGGTTGAGTTCCTGGTACGCCTGCTCTGCATCCATGAGCTGGACAATAACTGGTCCGTAAGGTCCTTCCGGATAGAGAGCCATAGCCTTTTCCTCGATAGTGTTGAGGGCATCACTGAGTTCGGCAATGAGCTGCTTTACTTCGTCAGATGTTGGAGTGCCTGTCTCACGACCCTGAGCAATGAGCTGTTCAAGGGCTTCGATATCAGGAACTATCTCGCCGAAGAATTCAGAAGAGAGTTCTTCATCAGACTTGATGAGGATAATGGCATCCTTATTGTCAAGAAGCTCGTCGTACTGCTGGAGGAGTTCGTTAAGAGCGGTATCCGTCTCGAGCCATCCTGTCTCAATGATGAGATCACGGAGGAGAGTGTTGATGGCGAGGCTGTCAGTAGTAAGACTGTCGGTGATAGTGAAGAAGTTGTCTTCGAGATAATCATCGGCAGCAGCGCGAAGCTCTTCTATGTACTGTGGAATGTCTGCGTCGAGGTTAGCAATGCGGTCAGCGAATGCAGGGAGAGCGGCAGCGGCAGGATAGTTGTTAGCGATAGAATCCTTAGCAGCAGCCCACTGTGCCTCGAGCTTGTCAGTGAGAACGCGGACTGAGTCAGACATGCTTGTGTTGAAGTATTCGTCGCCGATAGCGTAAACCTTGAATCCGCCGATGACAGGAGCATCTTCCTTACCGATAACCTGTCCCCAAGCGTCGCCGAGCTTGTAAGCAATCTCACCAGAAGCGAGCTGCTCAGGAGTTACGATAGTCTCGAGTACGGCTCCGGCAGAGTAGTTGCAGAGTACGTAGATATCGCTGACGTTGGTGCGAGTAGCAGGGTCTGCTGTGCCGGCATAGACATTTCCTGATGTGCCTACCTCAGCAAGTACGCGACCGATGTTGAGCGAGTTCTGTACTGTACCGGCAGCATTATTGATGTTAGCCGTGAGGGAACCTACATAGCCTGCACCGTCAATGTCGCCTGAGTTGCGGCAGTTCTTGATCACAGTTGTTGCTGCAGAGAGGTAAGGAGTGATACCAGCAGCATAATTTGCTGTAGAGGTTACGTTGCCCTCATTGCTACAGCGTTCGATAGTAGAAGCGCCGTAAGCGTAAGCCGTGATACCACCGGCGTATGTCTTGGCAATGACTGTAGCACGGTTAGTGATGCCAGAGAGGTTAGATGCGTAAGTGTAGGCAACGGCACCTGCTGCATACTGCGCAGCGCAGTTGACAGTACCTTCTACAGTAAAGTCTTTGACAGTGGCGTTCTTAACATAGCCGAAGAGTCCCTTGTAGTTGCCGGCAGTGGTTGTAACTGTAGATTTGATATAGAGACCGCTTACGACGTGGTTGTTACCATTGAATGTGCCGCCGTATGACTTAGTATTTGTACCGATAGGTGTCCAGTCGAAGTCGCCGAGATCGATGTCAGCAACGAGCTCTGCATTGACAGCAGCTGTGCCAGCATTGACTGTAGAAGCAACCCATGCCAGTTCTGCGGCATTCTTGATCTGATAAACACCTTCAATGAGAGTAGGCTGAGTCTTGGTAGTTCCATCCCAAGTGCCATTCTCAGCAGCAGTGAACGTGATAGGAACGACAGTGTTGTCCTCTGCATCGTCGCCAAGAGTGAAAGTGTCATGGAGGGCACGGTAGCCAGCGTGATTACCCTCAACGTTGAATGTGCCGTAAGTGACGTGATACTTGCCGTCACTGCCCTTAACAACGACATTTCCTGCGGCATCGGTAACCTGCACGTTAGCGTCAGCAGGAGTGAGGTCGAGGGTGAAGGTAAGGGAGCGTGTCGATGTGACAGGAATCGTAATGTCTGGAATCATACCGAAGTATGTCTTATGGGCAATAGCGGTGAAGTTAGGACTACGACCGGCGATACGGCTGATGTAGCGGTGGTTTCCGATTGGGTCGCCATAGCCGTTGACCTGAATGACGCCTTCGTTCATCTTTATCTCAGGTTCAGCCTCTGCGTCATGGTCAGCAGGAATGGTTACGGTAACAGCCTGAGCAGAAGCTGCAGAGCCGAAGGTATATTGTCCGCTGCCGAGGATGAGTGACGTTCCGTTAGGAGTGCCATTGTAAGTGACGTAGGCAGACATGTTGTAGATACCAGCCAGCTTGTTAGCAGGGTGGAAGAGTCCGCTGTACTGAACCTTCACCTGATCGCCAGGCTGGAAGATCTTAGAGTCAGGACGTGTGGCATTGATGATCTCGCGATGAGCCTGCTTGGCAGTGAGCACCTGATAAACGGCGTTTCCGCTTGCATCAACGAGTTTTACAATCTGACGACCATGCTTGAGAAGGAGTGTGTAAGAACCGTCAGAGTTCTTTGTAACACCCTCTGTGCCGAAGCCGCTGTAGGTAGCCATCTGCTCGCCAACCGTAGGATAAGCAAGCTCCACCTTAGCCACGCCCTCAGGAGTGAATGTAAACTCAGCGCCTTCCTCATCGTCGAGATAGTAGAACACATCGTGCTCAGCATCAACATTCACGCCGGCAGCCTTCAGAGCGCCAGTGTTGTACTTCTCGTTGATAACCATGTTAGGCTTGATGGCTGTGCTGCCCTCGCCTACTGTCACCACGTAAGCCGCTGTGTTCTCAGGCCAGATGGCACTCCAGTATTCGCCGCCCATATAGGCAGACTTTGTTGCGCTACTGTAGAAGTTAAGTCCGATGGCATCGTATGTAACGAGCACGATGGCAGTACCCTTGCCTACAGCCTTGATGACAGACCATGGGTCGGTAGTAGTATTAGGATTCTCAATCTCAATAACTCCAGTGCTTGGCTTTCCGTCAAGACCGATTACGGTGTAGTGGAAGTCAGGCTCGATGAAGTAGTTATTGGTAGAATTCTCTGTAAGCTGCCATGTACGCATAGCGTGAGCATCGTAAGTGTCGCCGACGTTCATGGAGAGATGACCGCGCTCGTTGATGTTGACGAAGATATCGCCAGTCTCGTAGCCGCCATTCCACTTCACGTTGTGCTTTACAGTCTTTGCTCCGAAAGCTTCATAGTCAGCGTCAGAGAAAGAGATCTTCGGACACTTTGCGTCATCAGTGTTCATGGTGAAGTAGCCGCCCTGAGTGAGACCGCCCTTCTTCCATGTACGGTAGTTATATACCTGAGAGTTTGCAAGGTGATATGTAATCTCCTTTTCGCTGCCCTTAACTACGGTGTTCAGAGGTTCAACCTCCTGGAACTTGACGAAATGGACGAACTTCATGCCGAGCGAAAACTCTGCATCAGCAGGGAGGGTTACGGTATAGTCCTTACCCATACCTATGGCAGCAGAGACATTGACACCAGCAGTAAGAGTACCGCTCTTGTAGTTTGTCATGTAGCCCTCTTCCTGATGAGCAGCATTAGGTATGAGCTTAGCATAATAGCTGTTTCCGTTGAGAGCGAGGAAGGTCTTGCGACCAGCAGTAACGCTGTTGCCAACAGTAATAACCTGCTTCACGCCTTCACGAGAATTGACGTCCACCTCTACGCTGTAGTCATTGTCTGCTGTCCAGCCAGAGTTTGTCGCCCAAACGGTGTTAGTGAGGACGGTGAAATCTGTCACTTCTTCCGTGACATTGAGTTCGATGGTACCGTTTACGGTAGTACCATTCGTGCCGTAAGCCGTAAGCACGTATGTGCCAGGATCGGCAGAGAAGGAGTACTTGTTGCTCGTAGGAGTTCCCACGGTGACAGATGCTCCGGTTGCCTTATTGGCAAGCGACATGGTTTTTGATGTCGTGTTCATCGTGACTGTCACGTCAACGGCGAACGCGCTCTGTACCATGAGCAATGCCAGAAGGGCAAGTGAATAAATCTTTTTCATTGTTATTGATAGTTAATTAAAATTTGATTCTGACTGCGGAAGGAGGCCGTGCTTATTTCTGCAGGAACTTTTTTCCGTCCTTGATATAGAGGCTTCCTGGCTGTGGTGTGGTTACACGGCATCCCTGCATATTATAGATAGCACCGCTATGAGGAGCTGAAGCTGACGGACTTACGATGCCGTCAGGAATCTCAGCAGGAGGAAGAGCGAGGAAATGAGCCGGATTAATGTAAATCTTATGCGTGCCAAGCAGCTTGCCTTCAGGCGACCACTGATAGAGCACTCCTGCCTCGGTGAAGCCGCCAGCATCTGTGGCATAGATATAGCCTGTGTAAGGGTTCACGTAGATACCGTATGGCATGGTGATCGTCTTCTGGATATCTCTGAACACGCTGCCCACATATTCCTCTGACACTCCGGCATCGTTCATATTCTCCATAGTGATGACAGGATCAATGACGACGTAGTTGAACTCATATTCGCTGGTATAGTAAGAATATCTGGAACCTATGGCAAGGAACTTTCCGTCCTTTGTCACGGTGTTGTACGTTGAGGCATAATCAAGCTTCACGAAACACTCGCTGTCAGGAAGACCGGCAAGGACTTTGTCGCAGTCGAAGATTATCGTTGCAGCCTGCACGTCGTAGTAGTCGCCCGGAGAATTGATGCAGAGGTAAGGTCCTATCTGCGACATCTTTCCATAGAGGTTAATCTGCTCTACATCGACGTTGCGCTCAAGCTTCATCGTCTCAGCGTCGATGACGCTCACGGTTGTCTCATACTCATGAGCTTCCTGAAAGGCATAGCCGCCGGTGTTTGCCACGAAGAGCTTGCCTTTATAGTAAGCAATTCCCTCTGGCTCATAGCCCACTTCAACGGCATCGACAATCTGGAACGTGTTGACGTCAATCTTTGCCACATAGCCTTTCTCGAACTCCCAGTACCTGCTTGTGCCGAAGACTCCGCACTCATGACCGTAGCTGCTGATATATACATACTTGCCGTCGGAAGCGAGCTTGCGGTTGTTCGGAACATCCTCGGTTGCAGCTACGGCAGTGCCGTCAGGACGGATGAACTGCACGATGTTCGACCAGTTTATGGCAATGGCGATGAGATCCTTGTTCACCTGTATGATGTCGTTCGGAGTATCGCCGAGTTTTATTCCGTTCTTATCACGAAACCACTTGTTGCTGACAATCTTTCCGTCCTCAAAATAGGACATTCTGCCATTGTCAGCCTGCCAGTTGCCCTCGTTGAGGATGATTATCCTCTCTTGAGAGAAGGCTGCCAAGCAAGTCAGCGTGAGAAGTAATATGGAGAGAAGTATCTTTTTCATTGTTTTTTCTGATTAGGAGGATAGATTTCGATAATTCGAGAAATCGAAAAATCGATAATTCGAGAAATCGAGAAATCGAAGAATTAAGCCGCCTCATTAAAGCGTGAATGTCAAGGTCAGCCTATAGTTGCGACCCGGCATCGGATAGCGCGGAATGTGCTCATACTGTTCGTCAAGGAGGTCGTTTACCTCAAATGTTGCGCTGAGTCTGTCCCTACCGCCGAGAATCTTTACCGGTATCGGTGCCGTCAACTTCACATCTATATTATTATATGGCTTCAGTATGTCCTCTGGATCCGCATACGACCACATTCTTTCCGAAACATGGAGGTCAGAAACCGTCAGCGAAACGCCCTTCCAACCGACTATGCCGGTGATGCCGTAAGAGAGTGTAGGCGAATAGCATATCGGCTTGTTGTAAGTGTCCTCATTGTCCGGATCTGTGCGGTTGAGATCGCGCTGCCATGTGAGCGAGGTAAGCAGGGAGAAGTTCCAGTCGCGAAGTCTGTAGCGAACGTTTGCCGTAGCATTCAAACCTTGACAGAAGGTGTAGCCGTAGTTCATCATCGACCATGTGTAAGTGCCTTTCAGCGGCAGGCAGACGATGCGGTCTTCCACCTTGTTCTGATACACATCTGCCTGAATATGAGCACCAAAGTCTCCTCCGAAGAGTGAGATGACAGGAGTCTGATATTCAGCTCCAATGTTCAGCTGCTTAGTGTATTCAGGCTTCAGGTTGCGGTTTCCCACCTGAGTATAGTAAAGATCGTTGAGCGTAGGAGCTCGGAAGATTTTCTTGTACCACGCACGGAGCGTAACGCCGTAGAGCGAATAGCCCAGAGAGATGGAAGGAGTCCAGCGGTCGAGCGGGTCGGCAGCTCCAGTATGCACCTTTGTGAAGTCGTGATAGTGCTGATGGAGCATGGATGCGGCAAACTGTATGTCGTTCCAGTTTATCTGTGCAGAGACGACTTCCTTCTGATCAAGTCGGTGGACGGCATCGAAATACTTCAGGTCGGCATGGAGAAGCGAGTAGCGGACATCATAGCTCGTATTGAGCGACAGCCATTTCCACGGCATCCAAGCGTAGCAGAATGCTCCGTAGCCATCCTTCTGGCGATAGTGGTTGTCAACCTTCGCAGTATTCTGATTCTCAGGATAGTCCGTACAGTAGCGCAGATTCTCAGCGGTGTATTTTCCGTTTGTCTTGAAGCGATGCTTGCCCCACTGCCACTGGTATGACATCTGGACAAAGAAATCGCGGTCCCACTCACGGCCTACGTTGGTATATTTGTCTGACAGTCGGCGCACGATTCCTCCCGGACATCCACGCTCGGAGTCATAATAATATATATGTGAGGCAAAGCCGCCCTTGAAAAGTGCTCCTTCCAGTCGGTAATAGTCTATGTCTGAGTTACGGCGATGACCTATCGTGTCCTCATACTGCGACTTATAGCGAAACGGATAATCGCCTTTCGTCTTCAGCCATTCTGCATCCACGAAGCCCGACCATCCCTTGTGCTCCATCTGCAGGTTCGTCTTAGCCATCCATGTGCCGAAAGAGCCTTGGCGCAGCTGCACGGAGAGGGAGTCGCTCGTTGGACGACGTGTGCGCAGATAGACCGTAGCACCAGAGGCGTACTCGCTTGCCGACTGACAGTAGTCGAGTTTGTTTGCATTGAACAGCTCTACGCTCTCCATCGTAGTCAGCGAGAACTTACCCAGATCGACCGTTCCGTTCTGTGCGTTTGTCACACGGATGCCGTCGATGTATATACCCACATGCTGGGCACCGAGCGAACGGACATTGATGGTCTTCAGTCCACCGAGTCCGCCGTAATCCTTTATCTGCACTCCGGCAAAGTATTTCAAGGCATCGGCAACGCTCGTAGATGACAGTGCCTGCAGTTCTTCGCCCTTGAGCGACTGAACCGTAGCGAGCGGTCGTTTGGCAATGACTTGCACTTCCTTCAGCGCAATGGAGTCAAAAGGGTGACTTTGACTCTGACTTTGACCTTGAGCAGATAAGCATGACAGCATTACCGCTATTATTGCAAGAGAAAGATGTAATTTCCTCATGTATTTCAAATGTTTTTTAGAGGGATTATACAAAAAAATCCCGTCTGCGAGAGTTCATCACAAACGGGGCATAACGATAACATAGTGAGGAGGGAAAGCTGTACGCCGTCCCTAAACCTTAACTTATTCAGCTCGTAGTCCCGCAAGCGATAAATCTGTTTAACATAGCAGGTCTTCTGACTTATCCCATCCTCAGCCGAGCCTTCCCAACTTTTCTTAGCGCATTTTTCCTACGCTTTCCACAAGTCAGTGGCGATGTTCAACTGATTAAGAGCGGACACAAGTTCCACTTCTACAGGATTCACAGCAGCGGGTACTGTTCAGGTTTTCCACCTGATTCCCTTTTAAATCCTATCCTTGCGAGTAGGCAGTCGTTGCCATTCGTCAAGCATAAGATACTATGAAAACGTGCTGCAAAGTTAACACTTTATTATTTGGCAGACAAATAAATGGCGTAAAATTAACGAACATTCTTGATATTTGTTATAATTCTTGCACAATTAAGATAAAAATACTAACTTTGCGGCGGTTTTTCCTAATATATAAAGAAAATGAAAAAAGCAATTCTCCCTCTCCTACTCCTCTGCTTCTCGCTTGCATCTCAGGCGCAGAGCATAGCATCCGTCACTACAACAGAATCAGCCTCTTCCAGCGCAGCAGTCCTCCCTCCTATGGGGGAATTAGAGGGGACCTACCACCCTTGGCGCGGAAAGAAGGTTGCCTACATCGGCGATTCCATAACCGATCCGAAGAACAACGGTTCGAAGAAAAAATACTGGCAGTTCCTTCAGGAATGGCTCGGCATAGAGTATTTCGTTCCAGCAAAGAGCGGCAGACAATGGAATGACGTGGCACGACAGGAGCAGCTCATACAGGAACATTGGGGACAGGACTTCGACGCCATCTTCATCTTCCTCGGCACTAACGACTATAACCACGACGTAAAACTGGGCGAATGGTTCACCGTTCGTCGCGAGAAGGTGATGCGTGCCACTCACGGTAAGAAGAAGGAGATGGAGACCGTGAAGCATCGCGTGCCAAACATGGACGAGGACACTTTCCGCGGTCGCATAAACAAGGCTCTCTCTCAGCTGAAGAAAGACTATCCAGACAAGCAGATCATCCTCATCACTCCTATCCATCGTGCCGGCTTCTTCCCTAACGAAAAGAACTGGCAGCCAGAGGAATGCTACTCTAATGCCCTCGGTTATTTCGTGAACGAATACATCGATGCAGTGAAAGAGGCGGGCAGCATCTGGGCAATGCCAGTCATTGACATGAGCGCCCTCTCAGGACTCTACCCTCTGGAGGATGCTCACGCCAAGTTCTTCAAGGATGCCAACGCAGACCGCCTTCACCCTAACGACCTCGGTCACGAGCGCATGGCAAAGGTCATCGCCGCACAGCTCATGGCTATTCCTGCATTCTAGGCATAAGTTTGTTTTAGGCTAACGTAAAATGCCGTAAATTTAATGTGAATTTTCGAAAATTAATTAGGGTGTCTAGTTTGTTGTATTTTATTACTGTCCGGTAAAATAATGTTAACAGAAAACGCGCTTGATTTTTCCCATTGTCGCTGATAAGTGGGCGCAGGAAAACGGTCGCAAGCTCTCAGAAAACTGTCAAACGCAGAAAACGGAAACATTAGAAAACAATTCCGCGGTGAGTTTTCTTTGTTTTTATTTTCTCCGTTAAGGGGTTTTCTCCGTCAGGAGTTTTCCAAGGGCTTCCAAAGTAGCGATAAAGTAAACATTAAAGCCCTGTTTTCTGTTATAATATCAAGTCATAGGGCTTAACCTACTTAAATTTCCGCATACGGCTTAGAAGACTCTGTACCTTCCTATCACCAGCGTCTTCGCCAGGAAATAGTCGTAGCTCATGAAGAGGAAGCCTTTATAGCGGTTAGACTTGCCCCAGGAGTTCTTGCAGAGGAAATACTTCCGCCCATCTTCATCGTGGGCGATGCCGCAGATGGAAAGGCAATGGTCGTCGGTCGTGTCGCCGTCTTCTATATCTTCCTCATATTTCTTCATGAAGTCCGAGTCATAGCCATTCAGGTTTTTCCCCTCCCCCTTGTGGGGGAGTCGGAGGGGCTCAGTGAGGTCAGTTATCGCCAATCCTGCCTCCCAGCAGAATCCCTCTTCGGAGGTATCTCCCTCCCAGCAGACAGCATATCCACGTTTGACAGACTCTTCCGTCAGTTGAAGCATCTTGTCGGGCGAAGTGCTTTTTATCTTGTCTGACTCACGACGATCAGGGAAGTTGTAGTCGGCTCCGAAGAACTCATACCGCTCAAACAGCGCAACACTCCTGCCGAACTCCTGCGGAGTATAGCCGGCACCCATAAAATACTGGTTCATAGGAAGATAGGAAATCTCCTTATCTAGTTTTTCCTTCACCTCTGCTCTCAGTCTGTCCAGGCTGCCGCCCTCGTCAGCTATCTTCGTTGCAATAGCCTGAAGCTCTGCCACATTATCCCTCCAGCTGTAGTTCTCGTTCTTGCAGTAGTAGGAATTGAAATTGAAGGCTCCATACTCGTCTATGAGCTGCAAGCAGTAAGGAATCATGCCGCGAACGGATATTTTCTCCTTGCCCTTACTCGCAAAAAACTTCTCCGTCTCCTTCTGGAGCAGCATTCGCTCCAGATAGGTTGGCGAGAGATTCACACTGTCGCCCATAGCCAGTCGGTTGCTCTCTATCGTGGCTAACATGGCATAGATCCAGCATGACTGTGATTGCCCCTGAGTCTTCACAGGAGTAACAGGGCATCTCGTATCTATCTTGAAATGCAGTTTGGGCATGTCGGCGGCACTCTTCTTGCATGATGAAAAGAGCACCACTATGATTAATGCATTCTGAATTATATAAAAAAAGCGTTTCATCGGCACAAAGTTACGCTTATTATGCGAAAAAACATGAATTACTAATGCTTTTTATAAGAAAAAGTGTGATTTTTTTGTGCCACTTGCTTAAAAACACTACCTTTGCACCGCTTTTACGACATTTGTAAACAGTAAATGCTTAAGCAAATACCAAATTGTACATTGTAAATGGTAAATGTTTATGCGAATGCTAAATTGTACATTGTAAATGGTAAATGGTAAATGAAACAATCCCTAATTAACTTCTCCACACTCCTCTGGAACCTGCTTTGGGTGTATGTCTGCTACTCTGTCTGCCGACTGACATTCATGCTGACAAACAATAACATCTACGGAGACCTGCAGCTTGACTACGTTTTCCATCTGTTCAAGTCTGGACTCGTCTTCGACTCTTCTGCTATCTGCTATACCAATAGCCTCATCATACTAATGTTCCTCTTCCCGCTGCACCATAAGGAGAACAGGACATTCTATAAGGTTGCCCACTGGATATACTTTATCCTGAACAGCATCTGCATTATTGCAAATATGTGCGACGCTGTCTATTTCCCATTTACAGGCAAGCGCACAACGGCTTCCGTCTTTAGGGAATTTGCCCATGAGGGTGCCGGAAATATGGCTAACATCTTCATCGATCAGGGTTTGGCGCATTGGCCTGTTGTCGTAACTGGCGTATTGCTCATCGTAAGCCTTTGGTTTGCCTTCAAGTCGCCTACGACCTTCTCTAAGACCTCCCCTGCAGAAGGAGGAAGACATAATAGGGGTTCCTACTACCTCTGTCAGTTTGTCACACTTGGCGTCTGCGGTTGGCTTAGCGTCTGCATGATGCGCGGCGGCTTCACTCATGCCGTAAGACCTATCACGATAAGCAATGCCAACCAGTATGTGGAAACACCGGCTGAGGCTGGACTGGTGCTGAACACTCCGTTCGCCCTTATCCGCACCATTGACAAGAAGCCGTTTACCGTGCCTAACTACATGCCTGACAGTGAGGCTGCTTCGCTCTACTCTCCTGTTCATGAGCCTGCAAAGGATCTCACGGCGGCACTTGACAGCACTGCATTCCTTGCTAATCTCCACAAGGACATTGACATCCCTCTTCGCACTAAGGATGGAAAGAAGATGAACGTCGTTGTACTTATCTTGGAGAGTTTCTCTAAGCAGCATATCGGATATTATAATAATGTGAAGAACGAATGCGGGAAATACGGCAGCAAGGAAACCTTCACGCCGTTCCTTGACTCGCTCCTGACAAACTGCGGCATGACCTTCCGCCATTCTTACGCCAACGGCAGAAAGAGCATCGAGGGAATGCCTTCTGTCCTTTCGTCCATTCCTAACTTCGTAGAGCCGTTCTTCCTCACACCAGCATCAATGAATAATCTTTCCGGTATAGCTCGTGAACTGTCGGAAAACATGGGCTACTCCACTGCCTTCTTCCATGGTGCAGAGCGTGGCAGCATGGGCTTCGAGGCTTTTGCCAAGGCTACCGGCTTCCAGCAGAATTTCAGCCGCGAGGAGTTCAAGAAAGATCCTAACTATAATGGCGACGACGACTTCGACGGCACTTGGGCTATCTGGGACGAGGAATTCCTGCAGTTCTCTGCCGACCGCTTCTCTGAGCTGAAACCGCCATTCATGACCGCCATCTTCACTGCCTCAAGCCACACTCCGTTCGATCTTCCTGAGCGTTATGTCGGTAAGTTCAAGAAGGGCAAAGCTCCTATCCAGGAATGCGTCATGTATTCCGACAATGCCCTGCGTCAGTTCTTCAACAAGGCTAAGAAGCAGCCTTGGTACGAGAACACGCTCTTCATCATAACTGCCGACCACGTCAGCGGACAGGTTGACCCGTTCTATAAGTCAACGCTCGGCTACTACTGCGTACCGATCGTCTTCTATGCTCCAAGCATTCCGGAACTTTGCGGCTATGACGAGGAAACCATCGTTGAGCAGGCTGACATCATGCCTACCCTCCTCACCCTCCTTGGCTACGACAAGCAGTACATCGCCTTCGGACAGGACATCCTCACTACCCCACGCTCAGAGAAGGTTGCGCTCCACTGGGTGCCGGAGTTCCAGGGCTACGAATACGTCAAGGGCGACTATGCCGTACACTTCGACTGCCAGAAGATTACGGCTGTCTATCGCTTCAAGACCGACCCACTTCAGAAGACAAACCTCATAAGCAAACTCCCACAGGAGCAGATACAGCAGTTTGACCGCGAAATCAAGGCGTATATTCAGCAGTATATGCAGCGAATGAACGACAATAAACTCGTAATCAAATAGTCCTCTCATCGCAAAACCTTGACATCCGTCATCTACCAAAACGATTATTGCAAGAATATTTCGCTGGTTGCGCAAAAAGTTATACCTTTGCAGCCGCAAACAAAACCAAGGTGCGTTAGTTCAGCTGGTTAGAATACATGCCTGTCACGCATGGGGTCACGGGTTCGAGTCCCGTACGCACCGCCAGTTTTCGTTTTGCGACACAATACATACACTCTATATAAGGTGCGTTAGTTCAGCTGGTTAGAATACATGCCTGTCACGCATGGGGTCACGGGTTCGAGTCCCGTACGCACCGCAAACCTTCCTTTTCCAAGGAAGGTTTTTTTGTGCCCAGACACCCATAAAAAGATCTTTTTTCACCTCTAATTTAGGCAAAATAAGAAAAAATAATAGCAAAATTCACAAAATCAAGAAACTTTTTAACGACGAACTAAAATTATTCTCTTATTTTTTCTTAAATTTGCAGCGCAAATCAATCGTTCACAAATATTATTCCTAACACCCACATATAGAACAAAATGGAAATAATTGTAGGCCGTAAAGGCGACCAACCGTTTTCTATCACAGACAAATCCGTAAGCGGAAAGCACCTTAAGCTAACCCCGCTACCTGATGGCAACGTATTAGTTGAAGACCTTGGCTCTACCAACGGCACTTTCATAGACAATGTGCGAATACTGAAAACGACTGTAAGTCGTGATACTGTAATCAGGATGGGCACTAACTATACCTTTAAAGTATCGAATGTTCTTCCGGAAGTAAGTAGAGAACCGTCTCAAAAGAAGAGTAAAAACGCCAACCAACCCAAAGAAGTCAAGGAATACTCAATCAGTCATCTGAAAGACGTTTGGGATGAGTATGAGGACACACTTGCTCAGATAAAAGAAAACACGCAGAAGCTGGCAAAGAAGCGTATGGTTCCTATAATGTTAGGTTCTGCATCCGGCCTTGTGTCAGCCTTTGTCGGTCCCGTAGCAATAATCACAATACCTATAGCGGTTGTATCTTTTTACTATTGGTTTAAGCTTTACAAAGAAAAAGATACCAGCCACGAGGACACAAAGGAGGCAAAGAAGATTCTAATACAGAAATATGTCTGCCCGAACCCAGATTGTCATCGAACATTATCACTCCAAGACTATTACATCATCAGCCAGCACACCAATTGTCCTCATTGCAAATGCAAGTGGACCACAAAATAAGAAATAATTATGGAAAAGATAAAGGTCAAATGTCCAAATTGCAGAAGCAAACTCTCCTTAACGAACAGTCCTGGTATCATAAACAAGATGCTCACCTGTCCAATCTGCAGTTTTCGCGCTAAAGTATCTGTTTTTCAGCAGCAAGCAACGACAAAAGCAGAAGCGCCAATAGATTTGGGTGAAGAAGACACTGACCCTACAGAGATTAGTCTTGGCAAGATGGATCGCACTATTGGTTCTTTGTTTTTTGAAAATCAAGAATTTTCTCTCCACAAGGGACAGAACACGATTGGTCGCAGAGCAAAGACTGGTCATGCAGAGATTCAGATTAGCAGCGACCGTTATATGAGTCGCCAGCATGCTGTTATCACAATCAAAGAAGGTGGCAGCGGACTGGAACATCACCTACAACCCACAAACCCAAAGAACCCCATCAAGATAAATGGAAAAGTCTTGCAGAATGCAGACGTTGTTATTCTGCAATGGGGAGACCGTTTAACTTTCGGGCACACAGAACTTCTTTTCGAACGTCCTAATCTTGAAGATGATCAAACTTTATTAGACTAATGAGAATAGCAACAAGACAGCCTCTCGGCTACAGCCATGTTGGGCGGAAAGCCAGACAGGAAGATGCAGTTTGGCCTTCGTTCAGTGAGGTAACTACGGACAATCCTTGCATTGTGTTGTGCGATGGTGTCGGTGGCAGTAAGCATGGCGATACTGCCAGCAAGACGTCTTCCAGAGTTATCGGAGAATATCTTACGGAACTAATTCGCAAGAACAATACTATTTGCGAAGACGATGTACAGAAAGCAGTAAACCTTGCATACGACGAACTTGAAAGAATTGATACGGAAGAACCAGAAGAAGGTTCGGTTTCAATGGCAACAACTCTGACCTGCATCTGCTTACATAGCAATGGAGCTCTTGTTGCACACATGGGAGACAGCCGCATATATCTCGTCAGACCAGGACAGGGCTTACTCTATCAAAGCGATGATCACTCACTGGTAAACGCTCTATATAAAGCCGGCGAACTGACACTTGAGGAAGTGAAGACATTCCCAAGAAAAAACGTCATTCTCAAAGCTATTCAGCCACACACAGAAGACCGTTTTCATGCCGAAGTACACCAACTGACCGACATTCAAAGTGGCGACTACCTCTTCCTGTGTTGTGATGGCGTATTGGAGCAACTGACCAATGAGCGCCTTGTGGAAATTCTCTCCATGAGTTGCTCTGACAGCGAAAAGCTTGCCTTGCTGGAGGCTGAAAGTTTGGATAAGACAAGAGACAACTATACCGCATACCTCATCCCGATTGACAAGGTTGAAGGTGTGTCGTCGTTAGTGCTGGAAGATGAGATATCTGTTGACGACATTGAAATTGAAGAGTCAAATCCAATAAGTATGGCAACAAAGCAGGAAAAGTCACAAAAGCAGGAAACCGCTTTGAATGCGATTCTTGAAAGATCTCCTAAAGCACTTATTCTCGCCGTTATAATTGCAGCACTTACTGCATTGGTCATTTACGTCATAAAAGTTTTGTTGTGTCGTACATAATCTCTACACTAACCGCCTAAATCGAATAAACAGTTTTTATGAAGAAAGCTAACAAGGCATAAACAAACAAGCAAAGACCATGCAAAACCTCTCATCAGACAGCGTACTCCAAGGAGGCAAGTACAAGATAGTCCGTTTCCTTTCCAGCGGAGGCTTTGGCAATACATACGAGGGTGTCCACACTATGCTGGACACCCGTGTTGCCATTAAGGAGTTCTTCCCAAAGATGTTCTGCAATCGCGATGACAACACGTCGCATGTTACGGTGGCAACTAATGGAAACCGCGAACTGGTAGCTAAACTCCGCAAGAAATTCTACGAGGAGGCAAAGGCTGTCTTCCAGATGAAGCACCATAACATTGTTCGTGTGATAGACATCTTTGAGGAAAACAGCACTGCCTACTATGTGATGGAATTCGTTGACGGAAAATCCCTGAACGACATCGTCAAGGAGCGTGGCGCATTGCCTGAAGCAGAAGCTGTAGGATACATTCGTCAGGTAGCTGATGCCCTAAAGTATGTCCACTCCCTTAACCGCCTCCATCTGGACATCAAGCCTGGAAACATCATGGTGGACCGAAACGGCAAAGCCATCCTTATAGACTTCGGCGCAAGCAAACATTATGATGACGAAAGCGGAGAAAACACTTCCACCCTCATGGGCGTGAACACGAAAGGCTATGCTCCTGTAGAACAAAGCACACGGAGCTTCTCTTCTTTCTCGCCAGCCACTGACATCTATGCTCTCGGCGCTACACTGTACAAACTGCTCACAAGAATCACGCCGCCTGACGCGAACTTACTTATTGCCGAAGAATTGACATTGCAGCCTCTGCCGCAGAGCGTTTCTTCTTCCACTCGCAACGCTGTTATGGCAGCAATGTCATTACGACGCAAGAAACGCCCTCAAAGTATAGACGAGTTCCTTTCTTTGCTCAATAAGGTTACAAGTTCAGCCCAAGACGCATCAGAGGAAACCGAGACAGAGGAAACCATCTTCGACCAGCCAGAGAACAAGCCTCAGGCGCCACCTCCATCATCACCTTCGTCAGAAGAAGAAGAGGAAGAAGAACTCTCTGACGAGAAAGAAACTCCTACAAAAAGAAGCCTTAAGTACTACTTCGTGCCGAAAGGCACAATCGGTCGCTTGGAGTACTTCGTAACATTCCTCTGTCTTATCATTAGCTTTTTCTTAGTTGTATATCCATTATTCGCCATTATTTTTCTAATTGCTATTTGGATCTTCTTTGTACAAGGAGCTAAAAGATGTCACGACATAGGAAAGTCTGGATGGTATCAACTGATTCCGTTCTATTTCCTTTGGCTGTTCTTCGCGCCAAGCAAGAGTTGAGTGAAAAATGAAAAGTGAATCAGGACACCAACTACCGCATTGGAAACGACGCCTCAAGGCGTCGTTAAACCGCCGCAAAACCATAAAGGGATTCTCGCCTGTTTAGGGCTTAAGTCGTAAATTCTGGAGCTACGGGCAAACGGCACGGACGGATAGACCGCGGCAACGATCGTCGCTATACCAGTTAATATAGCCCGAATGGATCTCCAAGTAGTACGCTTGATACGCGCTAGAGAGCGACGACGAGTAGTAGCAGCCACGCTTACTTGAAGAAAAGGCTCCCCTATTGTCGCGATAACTGGCAAAAGGGAGGAAAATGGAATTTCCGTTAAGCTTTGAAGACACTTTGAAACCATCCACACCATTCAGAGTAGTATAAGTCCATTTGCACTTTTCTCGCAATTCATCCTGTTCAGCTCTTGTCGGCATGCGCCAAGAGCCGCCCCAATTCACATGTGCAGCATCTTCGGAGAGTTCAAGAGTTCGCTTGTTTGCTGCATACTTTTTAAAATTCACACTGCTACCATTCACTGAATCAAAATAAGTACTCCAGCTATAATTACTCTTTGGACGAGTCTCGCCCCAAGCAAAGTAATTTCCGTAATCTTCAGGTTTGCTTGCACCGACATTCATAGTCGCCCATTTTACAGACAAGCCAAGGTCAACGTATTCGTAACCTACCTCTGTACCTGCCAAATATTGCATGACAACCTTTATATCATTAGTCTCATTAGTAATCTTAACCTCCTGCGTTTCACATCCTATGTAACTTATTACAAGTACATCTTTTGGAGATACATTTTTGAGCTTAAATTTACCATTAATATCAGCTACACATCCATTATTCGTTCCCTTTACAACCACAGTTGCTCCGATAAGAGGTTCATTCTTCTCGTCCAGAACAACACCAGTCACATCTTTTATCTTCACCTCCTCTTTTTTCATAGAGAAAGAGAATGACGTATTAGACTTACTTACGTTTATACTTGAAGAATAATCTTCATACCCATCGGCAGTAATCTTGATCTGATGGTATCCAGTTTTCAGATATTTCACACCTGAAGGCGTACCATAGTTGCTTCCGTCAACAAACATCGTTGCAGAAGACACATTGCAAGAGAATGTCACATCATATCCCGATGCTTCTGGGGCAGGTTGCGGGGCAGGATGCTTTCCCTTGTAAGGACACTTGGAAATGACCTTTCCACAATTTGAGCAAGTCTTTTCTGGTTTGGGTTCAGGCTTTGGTTTTGGTTCAGGTTTTGGTTTGGGTTCAGGCTTAGGATCCGGTTTTGGATGCTTACCATTATAAGGACATTGCACCTTCAGTTTGCCGCAAGTCGGGCATTTCTGTCGCGACACATTCTGAGCCACTGCGCCAAAAGTGCATAGAAGAAAGAGGAACAATATTAACTTAGTCTTCATTACTTATCAAATTTCCGTATTACAGTTTTTCTTCTCCGTTTACAACATAAGCCGACAACGTTTCGTCGTCATTATACCATGTACCATTGTAAGGTTCATCATTTTTAAAGGTGCCCTTGAAGTAACACTTTTCAGACACAAGATTATATTGTCCTTCATCAAAATGACCATCCTTGAAAGTACCTACATACGTATCACCACTTTCAAACGTCGCAGTTCCCTCTCCATTAGGAAGAGAACCGAGAGTGTCAACAATTTCGCCAGTATATTTATACTTCGCTCCGTTTGGCACTTGAATAAGCCTATCTTCAACATTTATGACCGCCGGCTCTGAAGGAGTAGTGTCTAATGAGTCAATTACGGCAACTTCCCGAGAATTTTCTTCACCTTTTATAGGATTAGAGAAAACGCCTCCATTAATCATCAACGTTAAAACCGCAGCCACAATGAACACTAAAGCAACACCCATGATTGTTTTAGCATGATCCTTGAAAAAAGACGGCAGCTGGTCAGGCAAAGTTTCTTCTGTCAACTTCACTGTACCACCCGAAGGTTTAGAATTAGGACCTGACGTAGGTGGTTGAGGTTTTGGCTGTTCCCCTCCAAAACGTTTTTTGCCGTTGAGTTCCTGTGTGAACACCTCCACGGTCTCTGTTCTGGAGGCACTGTCTTTCGCCATTGCGTGCATCACGGCAGCCTTTACCGCTTCGTCTATGCCATTCAGACTCCGTTCAAGATAATCGGTCGTTACGTCAAAAGCCTGCTGAGGTGTTTTGCCCGTCAGCATATAGAACATCGTTGCACCCAAGGAATAGATATCCACCTGCGGAGCGAAAGAGTTGACATTACCATACTGCTCTACAGGACTATAACCTTCAGAAACGGCACCGTTCTTGCTGCGGGTTGTTGCCTTACCCTGTTTGTTGAAGTGCATGGATATTCCGAAGTCAATGATGACGGGGAACAGTTTCCCGTCTTCCGTCATCTTCATCATGATGTTCTCCGGCTTGATATCAAGATGCAGCACATGCTCTTCATGAAGCTTGCCTATCGCCCTTGCTATAGGTATGATAATCTCCTTTGCCTCTTCAGCGCTAAGCATTCCTTTCCGCATAATAAGGTCAACGAGGTTTCCGCCATTGATATACTCCATTACGAAATAGGCAGTATTGTTGGAGGTGAACACTTCGTTCACATTCACGATATGATCGTCCGCCCGACAGAGCTTGTTTATGCGTTCGCCTTCAGTAATGAAGTCTTTAAGGCTCTCTTTTATTTCGCCTTCAAAAGGATCGTCAAGGGGGATAAGCGTAACACCGTCAGCAGCTCGCTTGCATTTTCCGTTCAGGAAGAACTCCTTGATGGCAAAGCGTGCCGTAGCAACTATATTGCCGACCTTCAGATCAGCAGTAGCTATGTAGGTTATGCCGAAGCCTCCCTGACCAATTACTTGAGTAATCGTATATTCGTATTGAGACTTCAGCTTAGTTCCTAAGGGAAGAGAGTATTTTATGGTGTCCATAGATAAGCGGTCATTATCATATTTGGCGCATGAGCAGCACCAGAAATATATTCCGACTGCAAAGGTAACACTTTTATTTTAAATAGCCAAAGAAAATTGCCATTTTTTGGATGCTGATGACTTTGAACCTTGCTTTATAACCGCTAATTGCCTGCAATTCTTACTTTAAACAGCAAGACGGCATTATAACTCCACAGGCAGGTAACCTTGTTTCTTGAACTTGGTTATCTGTTTTTTTCCTGCCCAAATCAGCAGGAAAACGAGGTAGAGCGTGATGAGGCTGAGCTGGAGGGTGTTGAGGTGGAAGTCTATGCCCACTGCCTTAAAGAGCGATGCTCCGGGATATTTCAGCACATAGTTCCACACACCGTGAAGGAGGCTGACCATCAGAAACATTAAGAAGAAGACTGGATTGAAGAGTTTCGTTATCTTCAGTTTTCCATTGGTAATAAGCATCGTACCGCCGCCAATGAGTGCTCCCCAAGCAATGTGGCAGACAGGAGCAAAGACGGCTCGCTGCCAGACGGTGTTGAGCAGGTTCTCAGAGTCAAGGAGGGTATATCCTGCCGACTCAAACACGGAGAATCCGGCTCCCACCGAAGCGCCGATAAGCATTCCCTGAAGGATGTAGGTGCGACGACGATGTTGCATCAGGAAGATAAAGATAATAAGCGTCTTGCCGAACTCTTCAAAGAGAGCGGCAAGGTATGTCGGGATGTATGTGTTGATTAGCGAGTCAACGTTTCTGTTCACGTATGTCAACAGGAACGTCACGCAGATGGAGACGATGCTGCCGATGATGAAGAATCGCAACACCTTCAGGAGGGAAAGGGTACGGAACTTATTGAGTTCAAAGAAATAGATGAGCACGGAAACGGGCGTAGCCAGACTGCCCATAATGATCAGTCCCGGATACAGTCGGCTCTGCTCCTCCATACCTTCTTCCTTCCAGCAGAAATAGAGCACGATGAAGGACACGACAAAAAGGAACAGCGCCCTACTCCACAGCCACGGACGCGGCCACAAATCAGTCAGCTCGGCCATCTTCACCGGCTTGACGTTGGCAACATGTTCAGTCTCTTCCTTGCTATGCCAGACTAAGCAGTACGATATAAGGTTGAGGACGCCGAGACCATGACGGTCAAGCCAGTTTTCACTTCTCATAGGTTTTTGGTTTTTAGTTTTTGGTTTTTGGTTGATGGTTCAGTCGCTTAGCTATTACCCCAAAAGCTAAAAACCAAAAACCAAAAACCGACTTAGATCTTCTTCAACACTTCTGCCGCCTCTGTGGCATGAGGACTTTGCGTATTCCTCACTATCTCCAGTTCGTACTTCGCTTCCGTCGGCATGTTCAGTTTCAGGTAGCCGAGTCCGAGATACCAATGAATTTCAGGCTTTAGTGACTGCTTGCATTCTTTGAGCACGAGCAGTTCCTTGAGTTGCTGCACGCCGTTTCGGGTGTCGCTGATATTACCATTACAGATCAGTCCTGCCGATTCTTCCAGGATAGCCGCCGTAGTTCGTCCACCCTTCTTGTTTATTCGCTTGTTGTCGCCAATCTTGTATTCCTCAAGCTGCTTCTTGGTCAGTTCGTTAAAACTGCCGTAGGTCTCGAAGAGCGAGGCGTACTGGTTGCTACCCGTGCTGATGTCAATCTTTTGCACAATGCCAATAGCCAACAAAGCAACTATGCAGGCAGCTATCAGTCTCACGTATGTACGACGCCATAGCGGAATGGCTTTTGACTTCTCGCCACCGTCGGGAAGTTCCACGTGAAGATCCTTGCCTCTCATGCCGGAGATCATTGCGCAGAAATCATCCTCGCTCATAGCCTTCATGGAGTTGACAGTCATCTGGTCGCGTTCCTTTCCCACGCTCTCCATAGCCGTTCCCAGCACCTGCTCAAACTGGCTATTGTCTTTTATTATGTTTCTAACTTTTTCCTTCATGATTCTTTTTCCTCCATTAATGAATTAACGCGCCTTTTCAGTTTCTGCATGCATCGGTTCTTCGTAACCTTGAACACGGAAGACGATTTTCCGAGCATCTCTGCAATGTCACGATCCTTGTAGTGGTCGTAGTAAATACTCCATAGAATCGTGTTGCAAGGTTCCGGCAGATCCTTCACGATAGGTTCCAACTGCTCAATGAGTTCTTTCTTCTCCATGTATGCCTCATCGTCTTCCGTCAGTCCGCCGAAGTTCTCAAGTCCGTTCTCAGGGAGGTCTGGAGTGTTTCGTCCGGCTTTTTGCAAGATGTGTGTGGCATGGTTACGGCAGCATCTGTTCAGATATGACGAAAGCCTTGCCGTAAGGTTGTCGGCAGAGAGTTTGCCTTCCTGCACTTGTCTGAAGAGGGCTATGCAGCCTTCCTGGAAGCAGTCTTCAGCCTCCTCTCTGCTTAATCCGTACGACTTTATGAGATCGAGGATTATTATCGGGCGGTTAGTCTTGAAGAATTTCTCGACGTTGCCCTCGGGTACTAATTCTACTATTGTTGCCATTTCTTGTATTTTTCTGGCGACAAAGTTAGTGCTTTTTTTTGAATAATCCCCTATTTCTGCGAAAAAAGGGAAAATGACAGCCCATTTTCCCATAAAGTTTCGCCTAAATGCCCAGAGTCTTGTAGATTTTGTTGATAAGACTCTCGTCCTTGCGAGCCTTCTCGATGGCATTGCGGAGCTGTCGCTTGGCGTCGCTCTTGCTTCTAACCCATCCCTGCTCCACAGCTACTTCCGCAGCCTTGTCAACGGCGGCTGCCGGATCGCATCCGCTGTCTCTGAATGCCTGGTAGGCTTTCTCGATGATCTTCGACTCCTGGACATCGTTCTTCAGTCTCTCTGAAGCAAGTCCGTTTTCCACAGCCTTGTCCATTGCACCTCCTGCGATGCTGCCCACGAGTTCGGCGTCTGCCGATGTTGCTTCTTCCGTTGCAGACTCTGCTGCTGCTGCGAGTTCAGTTGTTTCACTGCCAGCGTTCATTTCTTCGCTGCGATTGTTTGCCACTGCCAGCGACACTACCCCAAAGAGAGCGATGCTGCTGAGGATTGCTACTGTCTTTTTTCTCATAATTTTTGGGTTTTTTAGTTTTTAGTTTTTGGTTTTTAGTTATTTGTTTTAAGGGGAATGTAAATGGTAAATGGTACATGGTAAATGTTACATGTCCCTTACACTTATCTATACGGCAACAAGAAAAAGGTTAACACAAAGAAATAAAAAAATTATAATTTCATTTATAAGTACATGTTTTGACTGACTGACTTATGTTTTCTTAGTTTAAGTTCTAAGAAAAAGCAAAGAAAACAAAGAAATATCAGTAAAATATAGTTTATTTTGACAATTTGCTTTGCAGATTGATAATAATTGTTTACTTTTGCACTTGCTATCGTTAGCGTTTTCTGGTTCTTACCAACCTAAAACTCTTGCAGCAGCGGCTGTAGATAGCATTATCTTATCGGAAATATAGCGTACGCTATTTGTTCAAATCGAATTGGAACCTGAGAAACTCTAATAGAAAAGACAAAACAAATAAGTGTATGCTCGTGCGATAGCGCGGGCATGACTTTGTCGTCTTTTCACAGCATTCTCAGGGCTGCAATTCGGGCAAGTCATTGCTCGTGTTTTTGCATCTCTGAGAATGTTGTTTTGATGAAAGGACTTTTGGCATACGTGATCATTATTTCATGCATGCTGAAAGTCTATGAAGAACATCATCTTTGAGAATGATGCTTCTGCTGACATCAGTGAAAACTTTCTTAACGAGCTTTCTCCTGAGTTGCTCGCCACTCTGCTTCTTGACCATACCACGGGCAAGAACATCACTTGGGCTACGAGCGACTATCAGGAGTTTGGCGATGGTTATCAGTATTACGACGAGATAACCATCCCTTGCATCACAGGCTCTCGTGGCAACATCATAAAACCGCGGGTGCTGAAAAGCAAGGACAACCAAAGCCAACGTTCAAAAGATATGGCTGAGGTGTTCACGCCTTCATGGGTGTGCAATGCCCAGAATAATCTTGTTGACGATGCATGGTTTGGCAGAAAGGATGTTTTCAATACAGAAATCCAAGAAACTCACACTTGGCAAACTACAGCAGAACGCATCACAGACTTCCCCGAAGGAAAGACATGGCGAAACTATGTCCAAGACACTCGCCTAGAAATAACCTGCGGAGAAGCACCTTATCTTGCCAGCAGATACGACACAACTACTGGCATTCTTATACCTATCGGGCAACGTATTGGAATGCTCGACAGGAAACTACGTCTTGTCTCTGAAAACACTGAGACTACTACCGACTGGCTAAAATGGGCGCAATGTGCTTTCCAAAACACTTACGGCTACGAATGGCAGGGAGACAACCTTCTTCTTGCCCGTGAATCTCTACTCTTAACCTTCATTGAATACTTTTATGAGAAGTTCAAGAAGATGCCGCAACAAAAAAGCATAAATTACATCGCCTACATTGTCGCATGGAATCTTTGGCAAATGGACGGATTGAAATGCGTAGTTCCAGATTCTTGCCATAGTGAAAGAGTCGTTGAATACGGACTTTTCGGCGATGAAACAGTAACTGAACACCATTGCAGAGGGTGCAAGAACGACGACATCAAGCAGCATAATGGAGTGTATTGCATCATACGAGATTGGAAAGAGAAGAAAGAGAAACAAAAGATAAGATTTGTTGACCTAATAAAACGATAACGCCATGAACTTTGAATCTTCTTTCAAGCCGAAACTTATCTATGTGTTTCGCATCAATGACGAGACACATCGTGGTTGTGTAAAGGTGGGTGAAACATACGTTAAGGATGCCGTTAGCGACATAACCATGCTACAGCCTAACAGTCATGCGCTGAACAAATCGGCAAAAGACCGCATCAACCAATACACGCAAACAGCAGGCATTACCTACGACCTCCTACATACTGAGCTGACACTCGGAATATCTCTTTCGGGCATCACTTCGTTCAACGATGGCGAAGTGCATAAGATATTGCGTCGGTCTGGCATAAAACAGAAGTTCTTTGGCACGGAAAAGAAGGCTAACGAATGGTTCTGCACTGACCTTGAAACCGTAAAGAGAGCTATTAAGGCAGCCAAGGAAGGTAGGCAATCGCTATTGCCTGGAGAGGTTAGCCATGACCGCAACCCAATAGAATTTCGTCCTGAACAGCGAGCCGCCATTGACCAAGCTAAGAAGAAGTTCAAGAGAGGCAACCAATTCCTTTGGAATGCCAAGATGCGTTTTGGAAAGACTCTCTCGGCGCTCCAGCTTGTAAAGGAATGCCAATACAAGAAGACACTTATCCTTACCCACCGCCCAGTTGTAGATGATGGTTGGTTTGAGGACTTCGGAAAGATTTTCTATGACCAGCCAAACTACCAGTATGGCTCTAAGAATAAGGGCGAATCTTTTGAGAATCTATCAGGCAAACAAGAAACAGAAAACTACATTTATTTCGCTTCAATACAAGACCTTCGCGGTTCAGAACTCGTAGGCGGAAATTTTGACAAGAATCTTGAGCTATTCTCTACTGACTGGAATCTCATTATCTTAGACGAGGCACACGAAGGGACAAAGACCTCGCTCGGCGAAGCTGTGCTTAACGAATTGATTAAGCCAAACACGAAAGTGTTGCGACTATCCGGCACTCCGTTCAATCTACTTGACGACATGAAGGAAGACGAGATCTTCACTTGGGATTATGTCATGGAGCAACGTGCAAAGGCAGAATGGGACCTTACGCATTGGGGCGATCCAAACCCTTACGCTTGCCTTCCACGTCTGAACATCTATACTTACGACCTTTCACTTGAACTGAAAAAGTACCAGGACGAAGAGCATGCGTTCAACTTCAAGGAGTTCTTCCGCACTAATCAAGACGGCAACTTCATCCACGATGCAGATGTGGATAACTTCCTTAATCTGCTTGCTTCGCATTCTGACACTTCTCAATACCCTTACTCTACGCTTGAATGGCGTCAGAACTTCCGTCATTCTCTTTGGACTGTGCCAGGAGTAAAGGAAGCACGAGCCCTTTCAAGTAAGTTGCAGCAACACCCTGTATTCTCGATGTTTGAGATTGTAAATGTTGCTGGCGAAGGCGATGAAGATGCAGAAAGCGATGAGGCTCTTGCAATGGTTCGCAAGGCTATTGGTGCAGATGCCGACAAGACATGGACAATAACGCTTTCTTGCGGTCGTCTGACAACAGGTGTCAGCGTAAAGGAATGGACGGCTGTGTTCATGCTCAGCGGCTCGTTCAATACGAGTGCCAGCTCTTACATGCAAACCATCTTCCGTGTGCAGACTCCAGCCAATATCAATGGCAAACAGAAGCAAGAGTGCTTTGTGTTTGACTTTGCTCCTGACCGCACTTTGAAGGTACTTGCTGAAACAGCAAAGATATCCTCTCGTGCAGGAAAAACCTCTGAGTCAGACAGGGAGATTATGGGACAATTCCTCAACTTCTGCCCTGTCATCTCTTTCCATGGTAGCAAGATGTCGAGCATAGACGTTCCGCACATGATGCAGCAGTTGAAGCGTGTATATGTGGAACGAGTAGTGCGTAACGGCTTTGAGGATGGCTATCTGTATAACGACAATCTTTTCCGTTTGGACGCAGGAGAACTGAATGACTTTGCCGAGTTGAAAAAGATTGTCGGTCAGACGAAGTCTATGCCGAAATCTGGAGATATAGACGTCAACAAGCAAGGCTTTACCAATGAAGAGTACGAGAAACTGGAAGAGGCTCATAAGAAGGCAAAGAAGAACAAGGACGAACTGACCGAAGAAGAAAAACGACTCCTGGAGGAACGTAAGGAAAAGAAGAAAAACAGAGATACAGCCATCTCCATTCTCCGTGGCATCTCCATACGAATGCCAATGATTCTTTATGGAGCAGAGATAGAAGATGAGGAAAAGGAGATAACGATAGACAACTTCACCTCGCTCATTGACTCGCAGTCGTGGGAGGAATTTATGCCGAAGGGTGTAAGCAAGCAGAAGTTCAATGCTTTCAAGAAATACTACGACCCAGACATCTTCGCTGCTGCTGGCAAGCGCATTCGTGCTTTGGCTCGTGCAGCTGACCAGATGGATGTGGAGGAACGCATTGAGCGCATAACGAGTATCTTTACCACATTCCGCAATCCTGACAAGGAAACCGTGCTCACTCCTTGGCGAGTAGTTAACATGCATCTTGGAGACACTCTTGGCGGCTATTCCTTCTTCAACGAAACTCACGATGAGCGATTGGATGTGCCACGCTATGTTGACCATGGTGATGTTACAGCGGATGTGTTCTCTCCAACGAGCCGCATACTTGAAATAAATTCAAAGTCTGGACTTTATCCGCTTTATGCCGCCTATAGCATTTACAGGCGACGATTGGAAGAGATTCCTTCTTCGCAGATTGTTTCGCCTGATGCCATTGAGAAGCAGAAGGAAGAGCATTTGCTTTTGTGGGACAAGACTCTTGCCGAAAACCTATTCATAGTCTGCAAGACTCCGATGGCAAAGAGCATTACCCGACGCACCCTTGCAGGCTTCCGTAAAGCAAAGGTCAACACAAGGCACTTTGAGGATTTGATAAACCAGATTAAGAACAAAAAAGAACAAATAATCAAGCGCTTATCCGCCGGTCAAGGCTATTGGAAAGCAAACGATATAAGAAAAATGAAATTCAACGCTATAATAGGAAATCCACCGTATCAAGTAAATGTAGGAGTAGAAAAGGACAACTATGCTTTGGTTGTTTTTAATGAGTTTGTTAATGTCGCAAAATATATAAATCCTTCCTATATTTCTATGGTCACTCCATCAAAGTGGTTCACAGGTGGACGAGGATTGGATGTGTTCAGAAAAGAAATGCTCTCTGATACCAGATTGCGTTATATTCACGATTATGTGAATTCAACAGCACTTTTCTCAACAGTAGATATAGCAGGTGGAGTTTCCTATTTCTTATGGGATGAACAATATAACGGGCTATGTCATTTCGTGTGTACCAATGCGGATGAAACAACAGAATCTAATAGAAATTTAAACGAGTTTGATACATTCATCCGATATAACCAAGCTGTCACTATCGTCAAACGAGTTTCAGAGAAGGCAAAGCAGAGTCTTTCTCATTTGGTTAGTACTCAGACTCCTTTTGGGTTTATAACAACATTTAGAGGTAAGACAGAACCTTTTGATGGTGCTGTAACATTAATTAGCGCAAATGGTATAAAGACATATGTATCTCACGATGAAATAAAACGTAATCCACAGTGGGTGGGATTATGGAAAGTAATTACATCAAAGGCATCTGCAGAACATGCAGGTATGCCTGACAGTAGAGGTATGTTCAAAATTGTTTCCGCAATGAGAATCATAAAGCCTAACGAGATATGCTCCCAAACATATCTCGTTATTGGAGCATTTGATAGTGAAAAAGAAGCTATATTCTATTCAAAGTATATTTCTACAAAACTTGTTCGTTTCTTGATTCTTCAGAAAATGTCAACACAAGATATGGGGGCAGACAAATTTGCTTTCGTACCCCTCCAGGACTTCACATCTTCTTCCGACATAGATTGGAGCAAGCCTGTTGCAGACATTGACCGTCAACTTTATGCAAAGTACAATCTCACCACAGACGAAATCGCTTTCATAGAGAAGATGATAAAGCCGATGGAGTAGAATTTTGATGGTTAGATAGTTAAAAAAGCAGAAATCCTTTGTAGAATAAGATAAAAGTCGTACTTTTGCAGCAGAATATAAAGCATTTTTGTCATGGCATTGTTATTGGAATCTCAATACAACTACTACAGAACTCACGAGTCTGAGTTGCTGAAGCAATATCAGGGAAAGCATCTTGTAATCTCTGATACATTTCAAGTGTATCCTTTTGTCTCGCCAAAAGAAGGATATCGTTTTGGCATACAGCACTTTGGAGCAGGAAATTTTCTGTTGCATAAATGTGTGCCAGGTAGCCTTAATGTTGTTCATACGATAAATAATTGCGTTGTAGTATGAACAGATACAAGTTTTGTGGAAACGGTTTACTTGACAAGATTGTTTCGCCTGTAAAAGTAGATGTTACTGATTACGAAACAAAGGCAAATTGTAAGGATATTTATAGCAATGCCAAAGCTCTTTGGGACACAGGTTCTACAGTAACAGTTATATCAAGTGTTATGGTTGAGAATCTGGGGCTTATTCCAACAGACATAACTACAGTACGCGGTTTTCAGGGGCAACCAGTAAAAGCCAATACATACAACATTGATGTATGGTTAGGCGACATTCATATTGAATACATTCAGGCTATAGAAGGCGGATTAACGAATATTGACATGATACTTGGAATGGATGTCTTAAGCCAAGGTGCATTACATATCACACATCCAGATTTCTCAACCGAGTTAGTCTTCGAACAAGAATGATAAGGGCGACACAATCTCTGCTCAAAGGCTATAACCAACAACCTCCCTGTCGGCATCTACATCAAAAATGGCAAGAAGGTATTGGTAAAGTGATCTCAGAACAGAACGTAATAATAAAAAAGACAGGAGGCAAGTGCTAATCTCAAAAGCATTTGCCTCCTGTTGTGTTTTATTGGCTTTTCAAAGAGAAGATGATAAAGCCGATGGAATAAATCTTTCTCCAAAGCTTCTCTTATCTCAACTCCCTAACACTAAATTTGAATTTGAAATTGTAATGACAGGATTTGCACAAAAGGGTCAGAACCCTTTTGTGCAAATTTTGGTTATAGGTCGGTGCAAGTCTCAGTCAAAAGGGCGAAAAAAGTCAGTCAGTCAAAACTTGCGAGTCATAAAAACATAGGCTACACATCTATATATTATTATTATAATATAGGAATAATATTGTCATAATAATCGCGAGGGAATTAGGGCTTACACTTTTTGACTGACTGACTGATTAGCTTCGCAATAGAAAATTGAAAATGGATAATCATAGTAGGAAGGTCGCAGCCCCAGCGACCATGACGCGCTAGCGGCAGGCTGTTGCGATTGATGATATCAGCTGACGCTGATTGGTCGCTCGGGCTGCGACCTTCCTGCTATGCGACCTTCCTACAGAAACCTGAATCGCGGCTCAGTAAACTTCGCCCTACATTACGGGCGCATCTGATGTATAATTCGTTTGTTAGCAAAAGGGGCGAAATGATGACAATATGTCAGTATGGGCTTTGTAAAGGTTTTGCCTCTTCTGTATCTTCGAATGGGGAAAAGTGTGACACGAAGGAGTGTTTTAGAGGCGTTTTTAGGGGGACATGGCATAACTTATAGGCGGACGATATGTAATCCTTAGGCTTATCATCACTAATCCTAAGGAATGCAAGAGCTAAAACAATACCATATCCAGGCTTTTTTCAGCCTTTCAAGCCTCTTTATTAATATCACAAAATCTAACGCACTGATAATCAGCGGTTTAATATCTTTATAAGGTTTCCTTATATGCGAACAAATAGCAAGACGGAATTTATAAGCCATTCTCAGCGAGTTCTGAAATGCAGAGTGTAAGCAAAAAGGGGGAAATGATGACAAAAAGTCCAATTGCCCTAAAGGAAATCTAAAACACAAGTGACGCAAGTGTCACAAGTTTTTTCGCGAGCAAGATTTATAGTTACACAAGTTTTTTTCGCGATAACAAGTCTTAGTAGCTCAAGTTTTTCAATACTTGCGTAACTTACGTCAGCATAAATGCCGCACTTGAACTTGTGTTACTCGTGTAACTTGCGTTTTTATTTCTACCACAATTATCATGTGATTATAGAATGAGCTTATGGCTCAGAAGACAGCTCAGTTTTGCGGAGGTTAATCCATAAGTTTCAGTAGCCACTGATGGAATTCGGGGAAGCGATCTTCGAGGGCTACGGGTCTGCCTGTTGCGTCGAGGAAGCAGTGGAGGGATGTGCCGAGGCAGACGACCTTGCCACGACATGTCATCTTGTAGGCAAAGCGTGCCTTGAGCTTGGTGAGTTCGGCTACGGAAAGCTCTACCTCGATAATGTCTGGGAATGTTGTCGGTCGCTTATAGTCGCATGTCACACCCATAACCGGTGAGACTATTCCTGCCTCTTCCATTCGTTCATAGCCGAAGCCCATCTGCTCCATGGTGTCAACGCGGGTTTCCTCCATTATGCGGATATAGTTGGAATGGTGGGTAACGCCCTGCTTGTCTGTCTCGTAATATTGTACCTTATGCTTGTAATTCATAGATATGTGTTTTTTATTTTTCCTTTGCGAACATGCTGTCCAGCTCCTGCTGTGGGAATGGGCAGGGTTCGTGTCGCACTTTTGCCATCTGGAATTGGTTGCAGGCGTTAACCACGGATTGCTCCTCAAAGCACTGGAAGAGGGTGGCTTTGAGTTCGTCCAGACGCTGGGCATCTGCCTCTGAGAACTTTCCGCAGTCTCTGTAGCTGCCTTCTTTTGTTGGCATCACATCGTGATAATAGTATGACCATACGAGGAATCGCATGCATACATCGGGTGTCATGAGTATCATTTGCTGTTTCTTTTTTTAATGTGTGAACAGGGATGCTTTCTGGGCGGTTTCGGTGATTCCGCCTTTACCGCTTATGACCTGCTTTCCCCACCATGTAAGGGTTTTCCAATCGTTGGGTTCTACGAGGTCGAGCCACTGGTTCTCCTTATTGTTGCCTGTCCACGACCACGGCATGTAGCCATAGCCGAGCTGGTTGCAGACTTCGAGTATGACGGTGTGGTCTGCCTTGCATCGGAGGTTGTTGCTGCCTTCGTCATAGTTATAGCCAAACTCGCCTACGATGAGAGGCAGGTTCTTCTGATGGCAGAGGTTGAGCTTCTCCCTGATCTTCTCTGGCTTGTTCCAGCTGCCATACATGTGAACGGAGAAGAGGATGTTATGGAGTGGGTCGGCGGCTATAACTTCCTGTCCGCACTCCACGATAGGGTCAATGTTCTGACCCCAGCCTGACGCGTCGATGACGAGGGTGGTGGAATAGCCAGCCTGGCGCATTATGTCGATGCAGCGTATGTAGGACGACTTCCAGTGCTTGGCTCTTGTCCAGTGTGATCCCCATTCGTTTGCGATGTTGAGCAGCAGGAACCGTTCGTATTTCTGCAACATTCCGGCGCGAGTGGGTTCTGCGTACCAGAGTGCCATGTCTGCCAGACGGTCGCCGGAGGTGTTGCCGGTAACGTCATGGAGTTCAATCATGGGGATCATCTCCAGCTCGATACAACGCTTGATGATGCGTTCGAGGTCGGCATCCTTGCCTCGGGTGTTCCAGACGATGCGCACGCTGTTGCAGCCGACAGCCTTTATGTCATCGAGTGCCACGAAAGCCTTTTCGCCAAACCAGGCGTGCGGATTGTTCATTCCACGAATCAGGAATTCCTTTCCGTTGGCATCGATGAGCTTGGTGTTCTTCGTAGAGAAGCCAACCGAATTCTGGGCTGTGCAGACCATCAGGCTGCAGAGCAGGGTAAGGGTTATGAGTATTCTTTTCATTATGAGGGTTATAAATATTCTATCCTAATTCAACTTCCTTGCTGGAAGGTGCGAGTGAGAGATTTGGGTAATTCCTACTTTCCCACGCAGAAGTGGCTGAAGATATTGCCGAGGACTTCGTCGGTTGATATCTCGCCGCCGGTGATGTCGGCAAGGTGGGAGAGGCAGAGGCGAAGATCTTCGGAGAGGAGGTCGGTAGGGATGCCGAGATTCATTCCGTCAAGAACGCGCTGGATGGCTTCCTGCGCCTTGAGGAGTGCCTCGTAATGGCGGGCTGAGGTTACGATGATGTCGTTCTCCTTTATCTCCGGGATGTCGGCAGCACGGACGAGAGCTTCTTCAAGAATGTCAATGTTGATGCCTTCCTTGGCGGAGATGGAGACCCTCTCTGACTCCCCCACAGGGGGGAGGACAGCTGCGCCAGGGGAGTTGGCTGTTGTGTCGATTTTATTGCGAACGATGATGAGCTTCTGGGTAGATTTTATCTCTGTCTTTATCTCGGAAAGGGATTCGGCGGTTGGGTCTTCGTCAATAAGCCAGAGTACGATGGTTGCTTCGGAGAGCTTTTGGCGTGTGCGCTCAATGCCGATTTGCTCTATCTTGTCATCGGTGGCGCGGAGTCCTGCGGTATCGATGAAGCGGAAGTCTATGCCGCGAAGGTTTATGGTGTCTTCAATGACATCGCGAGTAGTGCCATGGATATCACTGACTATGGCCTTGTCCTCGTGAAGCAGGCGGTTGAGGAGAGTGGATTTGCCGACATTGGTCTTGCCGACAATGGCTACCGGCACGCCGTGCTTCAGGGCTTGTCCGGTCTTGAAGGAGTCTGCAAGGCGCTTGATATGGTCGTGAATGGTTTGGGAGAGTTGAAGAAGTTCTGTGCGGTCAGCAAACTCTAGGTCTTCATGGTCGGAGAAGTCAAGCTCCAGTTCCATAAGCGTGGTGAGATGGAGCAGCTTCTCGCGAAGTTCTGCCAGCTCTGACGAGAAATTGCCACGCAACTGCGACATTGCCATGCGATGAGTGGCGGCATTCGTGGAGGCGATGATGTCAGCCACTGCCTCTGCCTGACTCAGATCCATCTTGCCATTGAGGAAAGCGCGCTGGGTGTATTCGCCTGGAAGAGCCTGACGGCAACCGTTGCCGATAAGCGTCTGTAGAATGGTGGCTATAATAAACGAGCTGGCATGGCAGGAAATCTCAACGGAGTTTTCGCCAGTATAGGAATGCGGTGCGCGGAAGACGGAAACGAGGACATCGTCAACGGTCTCCTCGCCATTCATAAAACGGCAATAATGGAGCGACTGTCCCTTGGCATCAGCAAGCGCTTTCCCGCCGAGCGGGAAACAGGTTTTACCTGCGATGTCAATGGCATCGGGACCGGAAACGCGAATGACCGCTATGGCACCGCCTTTGGCGGTAGAAAGTGCGCAGATATTTGGCATTTACTGATTATGGATAAAGCCCTGCCGAGAACGGCAGGGGGTAATCTTTAAGAATTTATTAGCCTTGCCATCATTACGGCAGAGAGGGCGGCGGTTTCGGTGCGAAGGCGTGAGGTGCCGAGGGAAATGGAGTGATAGCCTTTAGACAGGGCAAGCTCAACCTCTTCGTGGTGGAAATCGCCTTCAGGACCTATGAGGATGACGACTCGAACCCCAAGACCTTCCCCATTCCCTCCACATGAGGGGTGAATGTCGCAGCAGGTTGGGCTTTCCTTTGCTTCGCCATTGGAGGAGAGCAGGGTGAAGAGATGCTCCTTCGGGATGTCGTCGTAGCAATGGGCGATGCAGTAGAGGGTTTTAGGGCCCGATGAAAAATCATCGGGAACGGGGGCTGAAGGATTATGGGTTGCGATGAAGTCGGCGAAAGGCTGCATGTCGTTGACTAAAGGCATCCATGCCTTACGGCTCTGCTTAACAGCGCCAAGAACCTTTGTCTCAATGCGGTCGATGCGGAGGTTGCGGCGCTCGGAGAGGCGGCAGTCGAGGAAGGAGAGCTCGTCGAAACCAATCTCCGTAGCCTTCTCTGCAAACCACTCTATGCGGTCCATCATCTTCGTCGGTGCCATGGCAAGATGTATCCTGCCTTTCCATTCCCGTTCCTGCGGAAGTGACTCGAGGATGCGGTAATTGCAATGCTTCTTCGTAGCCATCGTTATCTCTGCACGATGGAAAGTGCCTTTGCCGTCAATGAGGAATATCTCATCGCCAGCCTGTAGTCGCAATACGCTGACAGCATGCTTAGCCTCATCCTCTGGCAGTTCCGTACTGCTGAGGGCATCGGGTGCGTAAAAATATCGTTCTTCTTTCATTAGAATGCTATCTGGAACTGTGTTACCCAAGCATTGCTGATCTTGCCGAGCTTAGGGTTTGTATGCACGAACTGCGATGCTATGCGGCACTGCTTGTAAAGCCAGTACTGAGCACCGAGAGTTATGGTGTTTGTCTCGTCGCGATCTATCTTCTTCAGATAATCATAGTCGGCAACAAGGTCAAGCTTCTTCGGAATAAGATGATACTCAAGGTCAACGTATGCGCCCTGCATATTAACCTTTGCATCCTTACCCCACATGTATTCGCTGCGGAGATAGAGTGGCTTGCCCTTCCATTCCACGCCGAGAGCGTAGCGCTGACGGTGGTAGTTCTCGCCTTGCTTAATCATCGGCTGACCGTCCTCGCCAATGAACTTTGAGTTCTCTGCCTGTGAAGTGCCGAGGGCGAAAGAGCCGGAGAAGAGCAGAGACGACAGCGGCATATAGTTGAGCATACCGATGACGGACTTCTGGTTGTTGTTCTCCTTGACATTCATGCCAGTGCCATTGAAGACACCAATCTGATAGTTAAGCAATGGGCGACCATTCTTCGGGAGCAAATCGCCAGTGAGCATGATACCTGCATCGCGAGCCACATGATTGCCAACGGCAGGGTCTGAGGCAATGCCCGTCATATAGAGAACGGAATTGTCGAAGCTGATATTGCTGAGAATCGTCGGAGGATAGACATTCTCGAGCGTGTAAGGCTGCTTGAACTGACCTACACGAACCTTCACTGCTGGAGAGAAAGCGTACTGCGCATAGTACTCATGGAGCTTGGCAGAAGCTGCATCGAACATGAGGAAAAAGGAAAGTTCCTTGGTGAGTTCTGCATTCGCCATGAGGATGAATCGAGTGATGTCGAAGGCGTTTGTTGTCTGCTTGTTCGTGTGCTTGTAGGTGTAGCCAGTCTGAGCATAGCCGAAGAGCGAAACCTTTGAAGGACCGATGATGAGGTTGGCAGGCATGACAGGCTGTTCGCCGTCGATGTTGCGGCGCGCAGCGAGTTCTTCGTCGGAATAGACGGTGGTGGTGAGGGAGATGGGGAGTTCCTTTGGGGCGGGAGCAGCGGGAGCGGTTATGCCCGATGAAAAATCATCGGGAACGGTGGCTGCTTCGGCGGGAGCGGTGGTTGTTTCGGCAGGAACGGTTGTTTCTTCTATGGCAAAGGCTGTCAGGGAAGAGAGGAGGGCGAATATGGTAAAGAGTAGTTTTTGCATATTGTTGGGAAGTCCGAGGGAAAGCCTCGGAAACGGTGGGTTATTATTGATTGTTTTTTGAGATTTTGGTGCAGCCAACGAAGATGAGCAGGACGATGTTCATCATCAGCGCGTAGATGATGGCTGGTATGGCATAGACGCTGTCATTGAAGATGAATGGGCTGGAAGCGATGGCTATAGCCTGTGCCGCATTCTGCATTCCGACTTCGATGACGATGGTCTTCTGTTCCTTGCCGTTGAGTCCTGTTGACTTAGCCAGAAGCCAGCCGCCAAGGATTGAGGCGAGTAGGAGAGTGGTTACGCTGAGTCCGAGCATGGCGAAATTGTCGGCGATGGTTTCTCTGTGCTGTACGAAATAAGCACCAGCAAGGAAGATGAGTGCTGGGAAAGCAAGCTTCGAGAGAACTTTTTCGATCTTCTGTGCCGCGTTGCTTGCGTATTTCTTAACAGTCATTCCAATGGCTATAGGCACGAGCATGAGCAGGATGTTCTGTACAAGCAGATTGCCAATAGGGAGATTGATGGCTGTGCCGGAGTTTCCTACCCAAGAAACAGCAAAGTCGAGAATGAAAGGAATGGTGATGAGAGTAATGATGCTGCTGATAGCCGTGAGCGATACCGAAAGAGGCACATCGCCCTTGGCAAGCATGGAGAAGATGTTGGAAGAAGAGCCGCCAGGACAGCAGGCTATGAGAACAAGTCCTACAAAGAAAACACTCTCAAGACCGGTTGCCCATGCGAGCAGAAAGGCGATGAGAGGGAGAAGGATAATCTGACCGGCAAGTCCAACGAGGATAGGACGCGGACGCTTTGCAAACATCTTGAAGTCGTCAAGGCTGAGCGTAAGACCGAGGTCGAACATCAGCAGACTGAGGATGGGAAGAACGATAAATAGAGAATTCACTAGATTTTGATTTTAGGGTTAAAAGGAGGTATTGAATACCCAGCGGAAAACCGCTGGGAATAGTTCTTTTTGGGGGACTGATGCGGACGCATCGGGAACGGTGGCTATTACAGAATGCTAAGCAATTTACGCTTCAGACGGTGGAAGAGATTCTGCTTGCGGCTGTCGATAAAGGCATCGAGAATCTGCACCTTTCTGCTCAGCGGAATGACATCATAATCGGCTATTGATGCCGGTATAAGACAAGAATAGCCTTCACTCAAGGAAATCTCATCGCCGGTCTTTCGGATACGTAAACGGCAATTGCCACGAGTACACATCGTAATGATGAATGAGTCGTATTTCTTCAGGTTACGATGGAAGGGAGTGTTGAGGTCAACAACTCTCACGCTGAAGAACTCGGAGTCAATGCACTTGTTAGCATGAGAGGCTTTCTGGCTGTACTCCGTCATGTAGTCGTAACTGACGTTGAAGTCAAGAGCCTGTGCCGCAAGGTCTGTGTGCAGCTGTCGCATCTTGCCGTCAAGACCAGGGCGATCATAGTCGTAAACGCGGTAAGTGACATCGCTGCTCTGCTGAATCTCTGCCAGCAGTACTCCGCCGCCAATGGCATGAATACGACCAGCTGGAATGTAGAACACATCGCCCGTACGAAGCTCATGACGGGCAAGGTAATCAACGATGGTTCCGTCAGCCACACAGCGACTATACTCTTTCGGCGAGAGAGGTTTCCTGAAGCCGGAATAGAGGGAAGAGCCGAGCGGTGCATCTATGACATACCACATCTCCGTCTTTCCCATCTTTCCATGTTCGCGCAGAGCCATCTCGTCGTTCGGATGAACCTGAATAGAGAGATCGCTTCGGGCATCAATGAACTTGGCAAGCAGCGGCATCTTGTTATTGTATTTCCTCGCCACAGCCTTGCCAAGTATCTCCTCGGGCATCTCAGCGATAGCCTCATCCAGAGCCTTGCCTTTCAGGAAACCGTTGGCGATAATGCACGGAGAACTCTCCACGGCACTCACCTCCCAGCTTTCCCCAATAGGCGAAAGACTTTTCACGCTCCCCATATCAAGCTTCTTCCATTGGGCAATACGTGCCCCACCCCACACCTTACGGTGGAGGTTATGTTCGAAGAGAAGAGGGTAAAGCCTTTGGGTCATGTCCGTGAAATTCACCAAACTTGGCGATTATTTTCAATTTATCTATTGTTATACATGCTTTCGTAATACTTCTCGTACTCGCCGGAAGTAATATTCTCAAGCCATTCTTCGTTCTCAAGATACCATTTCACAGTGAGTTCAATGCCTTCTTCAAACTGAAGCGATGGTTCCCAACCGAGTTCTGCCTGAAGTTTGCGGGAATCGATGGCATAGCGAGCATCGTGGCCGAGGCGGTCTGTAACGTAAGTTATGAGGTTCATGTCCTCGCCTTCCTCGCGACCGAGAAGACGGTCAACGGTGTTGATGACAACCTTGATGATGTCTATGTTCTTCCATTCGTTGAAGCCGCCGATGTTGTAGGTCTCGGCGATCTTACCGTTATGGAAGATGGCATCAATAGCACGAGCATGGTCAACAACATAAAGCCAGTCGCGAACATTCTCGCCCTTGCCGTAAACAGGCAGCGGCTTGCGGTTGCGGATATTATTGATGAAGAGCGGGATGAGCTTCTCTGGGAACTGGTATGGACCGTAGTTGTTAGAGCAGTTTGTCACGATAGTCGGCATGCCGTAAGTGTCGTGGTAAGCGCGAACAAAATGGTCTGACGAAGCCTTAGACGCAGAGTATGGAGAGTGAGGATTATACTTTGTGGTCTCAAGGAAGAACTCCTCGCCATAAGCGCAATGATCCTTGCCCGTAGATGCTTTCGTATTAAATGGAGCCTCAACGCCTTCTGGATGAGTCATCTCGAGAGCGCCGTAAACCTCGTCGGTACTGATATGGTAAAAACGCTTTCCCTCGTATTTCTCAGGAAGACTCTCCCAATAGAGCTTTGCAGCCTGAAGGAGAGAGAGTGTACCCATCACGTTTGTTCTTGCGAAAGTAAACGGATCCTTGATAGAGCGGTCAACATGGCTTTCTGCAGCAAGATGGATGATGCCATCAATCTTTTCATCCTGCATAAGCTTATAGAACGCGTCGAAGTCGCAGATGTCCATCTTGACGAACTTGTAGTTTGGCTTATCCTCAATATCCTTGAGGTTTGCAAGATTACCTGCGTAAGTAAGCTTATCCAGATTGATGATATTATACTCTGGGTACTTATTGACAAAAAGTCTTACAACATGGCTGCCGATGAAACCAGCACCGCCGGTGATTACTATATTTTTCATAATTGAAATTGTTTTTATTGCGATTTATTGTTTAGATAGTCTTGTAAGCGTTCATATTACATAGACACTTCTTCAGGGAAGACGTCCAATACGGAATCTTTATTCCGAAGGTTTCCTTAATCTTTGTCTTGTCGAGCACGGAATATGACGGACGCTTGACAGGAGAAGGGAATTCGTCGGAATGGCATGGCTGGATGTCGCAGTCGGTATTGCCAGCGTATTCGGCTATCATCTTCGTGAAGTCGAACCATGAGCAGACGCCTTCGTTACTGTAGTGATAAATGCCAACATAATTGCTGAAATCCTCTTGCCCACCAAAGACCTCAAGCGCCTTCTGTATAGCACACGCCAAATCCCATGCGTATGTAGGCGTTCCGCACTGGTCAAAGACAACCTTCAGCTGAGGCTTTGTGGCAGTAAGGTTGAGCATCGTCTTGCAGAAGTTCTTGCCGAACTCAGAGTAAAGCCAAGCCGTACGGATGATAATATATTGGCAGCCGGTAGCGATGATGTTCTCCTCACCATGCAGCTTTGTCATTCCATAAACACCAGTTGGCGTTCCTTTCTGGTCTTCCTTGCAAGGAGTATTGTATGGCTCCTTTCCGAAGACATAGTCTGTTGAAATCTGCACGAGCAGACCGCCAACTTCCTTCATTGCAATGGCAAGATTCTCGGGAGCTGTTGCGTTGAGTTTCTCAACAAGTTCATATTTAGCAGGATCCTCTGCACCGTCAACATTCGTCCATGCAGCGCAATTGACAATAGCATTTACGCCATGCTCCCTGACCATTCGCTGAACTGCTTCAAGGTCTGTGATGTCAAGACGGACAGTATCCACACCTTCCTGCTCCACAACATCCGTAAAGATATACTTGTCGCTAGAATCTTTTGCGATGATTCTCATCTCATTGCCGAGCTGTCCGTTAGCACCTGTTACCAATATATTCATAAGATTTCGCAGTAATTAAAAAAAAGACTCAATGCTGTATTCCGTTTTCTTAATAGAGAGGTTCGTCCATTGAGAATGGCGAATCGAAGTCCTTAAGAAGCTCATGCTTCGTATCCTTCTCGCTCAGCAACACGCTTTCTGAAGGAATTCGCCAGTCTATGCCGAGGGAATCATCAAGAATAGATATTCCTCCGTCAGCCTGTGGAGCATAGAAACTGTCACACTTATACTGGAAGACAGCTGTCTCGCTGAGAACGGCAAAGCCATGGGCAAAGCCGCGTGGTACGAAGAACTGACGATGATTATCCTCCGTCAGTTCCACTGCGACATGCTGTCCGAACGTAGGCGAACCTTTTCGGATATCCACCGCAACGTCAAGCACAGCTCCTTTGACACAGCGCACCAGTTTGCTCTGCGTATAAGGTGGACGCTGGAAATGCAAACCACGCATCACGCCGTAGGAAGATTTGCTCTCGTTGTCCTGAACAAAGGTTATGAGTCTGTCGGTTCCAAGTTTCTCTGAGAGCTGCTTGAAATAGTCTGATTTCTCAATCAGCTGCTCGTTGAAATCCTTATCGGAATAAGACTCAAAGAAATAGCCTCGTGCATCTTCAAACACACGAGGTTCAATTATCATTACGCCGTCTATGGCAGTCTTTATCATGTTCATATCGCGTGCAAAAATACAATTTTCGCACGACATCTCAAACAAATCTTGCAAAAAACTTCTCTAAACGGCTCTTTTCTTACCTTATTCCTTTAGGGGCAGAAGAGAAATAGCCCTTTTTAGCCCCATACGCAAACCGTACAGATGAAGTTTTCATGTTCCTGAACATCAAACTTCACGTCTTCTCTCTCAAGCACTTTCTTCAGGTCGTCGCGGATGCCTTCGCCTGTCAGTTTCAGCAGTGCCTCCTTCTTTGTCCATAATCTGATAAACTCTCTCTCAGGACTATCTGAGGTGTTCAGCTGACTCACCTCTTCTTCGCTCATGACATAGTCTGCCAGCTGCTCTGTATATCTGCCTATTCTCTCCACATCCACGCCCACAGGCTCATCGCCTACGACGCAGGCAACGGCTTCTTTGCAGTGGCTGAGATTGAAGTGAATATGCGGATAGTCAGTAAGAACTGGCTTACCGTCTTCCTGCTCTGTCAGTCGGGGATTCTCGTCTATGCCATACATATCCTTCAGCGCACGTTTCAGTAGCACGTAGGCAAGCACGCATTCACGCTGTCCCTGCTCAAAGCGGAACTTCAGTGCCTTCTCCCTTCGCTCTGGCGATATCTGCTCAAGAGCTTCTGCAAGGGAGAAACATTTTATGTCTGTGGAGATGTATAATCTGTATGCCATCAGCTATGTTCTTTTTCAAAAAAAGGCCCAAGGTAATGAACCTTGAGCCTTTTATATACTTAGGTTTATTTACGGTTTACTTAACCATAACCTTCTTACCGTTCTTGATAACGATACCACGGTAGTTAGCATCTACCTTCTGACCAGCCATGTTGAAGATTACGCCATTAGCGTTCTTAACAGCTGTAGCGTTATTGATAGCAGTTGCTTCGCTATCAGCAAGCTTAGCAGCGAATGCCTCGAGCTTGTTAGTGATGTCAGAAAGTTCTACCTCGTGAGCACTGATTTCCTCTACAGTAGCGTTCTCTGCGTTGAGAGCACTGATAGCTGTATTTTCAGCGTCAATACGAGCACTGAGGCTGATCCACTCGCTCTGGAGTTCATCGTCAGCAATGATTACTGCAGAGTGTACATTGTAGAGATCAACACTGCCTCTGATAAGGTTACCGATAGCCTCAACGATAGCCTCAAGTCTGCCTTCGCGTGAAAGTTGGAAGTCGATAGCCTCTTCAAGAGTGCGTACAGAAGCTGCAATAAGGAGAACGCGTGTTCTGTGGAAGTTGAGACGGAGGTTAGAAGGATCTGCTGGATGGAGCTGGAGATCCTGAGCCAGCATGAGGAATTCCTTGTTGAAACCATCCTTTACGCGTGAGTTGAGCTCTGAGAGACGGAGGTCAGCGAGAGTGTCGCCATACTCTTCCAAGATGCCAAGATACTTCAAGTTAGTTTCATAAAGTCCCTTAATGATGTCGCCGTAAGGAGTAGCCTCAAGTTCGCCTGTAAGTGCAGCGAATGCATCTTCAAGTGCGTCCACCTTCTTTGCGATAGAAGGATCTTCGTTCTTCTTTGCAGCCGGAATCTCATCTTGGAGAGACTTCAGTGACTCGTCAAGAGCTGCGAGAGCCTCAGCAACCTTTGGATAAGTCTCTGTCAAGAGGTCAAGAGAAGTACCGAGTGCATCAGTGAATGTCTTACGCATATCCTGGAAGTCCGCAAAGTCCTTCTCAATATTATCGAATGCGTCATCAAACTCTACGCGCCAGCGTGGGTCACCAGTTTCGTACCTAGCCTGCTCAGAATACTTGTTGAGAGTGAAGTCACCGTCATTAGCAAATCTGTACATTGGGTCATCCTTGAGTGCTGAACCTGTCTTATCATAGTTTGACTCGTTGTCGAAACCAACATTCTCGCCGTCAAGCCATGCGTATGTATTCAGATTCCATACGAAAGTTGACTTGCTACTAGCATTACCACCAACGAGACGACGTGCAACATCCTTGATGCCAAAGAAGATATTCTTCTGAGTAGTAAATGCAGTATTATCCTTCATACCGTTCCAGTTTGCGAACTGACCGCCAGCATCAATAGTATTGTAGAAAGTGTTTTCGATAAGAGTGACAGTTGTCTGTTCTACACCACCACGGTCTGCACGAGCTGAGTTGTTGTACTGTACGAAGTACTTAGCACCAATTGAACCAACATTGTAGAGCGTTGAATTAAACACTTCAAGATTGTTGAATCCATAGCCCTTAGCAGAGATAAGTGCGTTAGACTTTACGTTGTTGTCAGAAGTGTTGAACTTGATTACAGAGTTCTCGATAGTGAAGTTGCGTACCACAACATTCTTACCGTTGTCGTTGTAGAGGTAAGATGGAACATCGTTAATCTCACAATCACGAATTGTGAAACCTCCGTCAATCACCATTCTACCAATCTTCTCGTTGTAGCAAGCTGCAGAGTCTTCAGCTGTATATTCCGTAGCAAGATTGAAGATAGCGTTCTTACTTTTGCTTGCATCTATAGTAAGACCTATAAGGGTAAGATTGCCCTTTGAGATAAAAGTACCTTCTGGTCCTAAAACAACATTAGTTCCTTTTTTACGAGCATCAATTGTCAAATTAAGTCCATGCGGAACAACAATTGGTTTGTTCAACACGAAATCAGTAGGGTCGCTTATCACATAGGACACATTACCCCCATCAAGGATCATTGCAATAGCATCTGCAAGGTCTTGTTGTGCCCAACCTGAGATGGCGCAAGCGAACAGAGCGATTAATGAGAAGATTTTCTTCATTGTTTTGATAAGATTAGTTAATATTATTGTTAATACTTTTTGCAATAAAGCGAATGATTACGGCTGCAAAGTTATCAATTAATTGTAAATATACAATAAAAAAGTGGAAAAATTTCACTAAAACGTAAATTTTTCCACTTTTCCCTTAGCAGAATTACATTAAATCGGCACAAATAATATCAATATCGTGTCCGATGCATCCTTCTGCCTCCTTAGTTTATGCTGTAGGCTATGCTCTGATTGTTAGTCTTTATCAGACGAATAGAGTGAGCAAACTCGCGAAGGAAAGACAATGTAGTTTCTGAAGGAATCTGATTAATCAATGGAGTAGAATTTGGCATAGGCAATGTGGTTTTGTAATAGTTTGACGTTAATAAAACGAATTTATGCAAAGAATATTTTAATTTTTTGAAAAAAAACTCAAAAAATATTTGCAAGTTCATAAAAGATTTTTACCTTTGCAGCGGAAAAAGGCTCAAAAATGCTTACAAAAAGCAACTAAAAGCCGCAAATAAATTACATTCTGATATGAAAACTTCTAATTATATTGCATGGTGGTGGCGCTGCTCAGGATTCAAAAAGTCGTGAGAAGCTTCTCCCATATGCCAATATAATTAAATAAAAGGTATAAAGAAAAGGGTCTGTTGCTTATCGCGACAGACCCTTTTTCAAATTATAAAACCAACGCAAAATCATAAATCATACCTCACAAAATCATAAATGAAACAGTATCTTGACAAAGTGCTCTCAGGAGAACCTCTCCGCCGTGAAGAGACAAAAGACATTCTCGTAAACATCTACGAACAGAAGTACAACGACGTGCAGATTGCTGCCATGCTTGCCATGCTGCAGCTCCGCGGCGTAACGGTTGACGAGCTCATCGGCTTCCGCGATGGTATTCTCGAAACAGGCGTTCCTGCACGCCTCAATGTGCCTCGCTATGTAGATATCGTGGGTACTGGCGGCGACCAGAAGAACACGTTCAACATCTCTACCTGCTCTTGCTTCGTTGTTGCCGGTGCTGGCTATAAGGTTGCAAAGCACGGTAACGTGGCTGCCACATCCACTTCTGGCGCTTCTGACGTAATCCGTATGCACGGCGTACAGTTCACTAACGATATCGACACGCTCAACCGCTCTATCGAAGAGTCTGGCTTCGTCTATCTCCACGCTCCTCTCTTTGCCAAGGCTATGAAGTTCGTAGCTCCTATCCGCAAGCAGATAGCCTTCCCTACCCTCTTCAACCTCCTCGGTCCTATGGTAAACCCTTCTCAGCCTGCTTGTCAGGTTCTCGGTGTGGCTAACCTCGACCAGATGCGACTTTATACTAATGTTTGTCGCCGTCTCGGACTCGACTTCGGTATCGTAAACTCTATCGATGGCTACGACGAAATCTCACTCACTGGCGACTTCAAGGTTTCTACTAATAAGATAGAGCAAATCTACAATGCAAGTAACTTCGGCCTTCCTTTCACTAAAGAAGAGGACCTCTACGGCGGTGAGACTCAGGAAGAGGCTAAGCAGATATTTGATAATGTGCTCGACAACTGCGCTACAGAGTCGCAGAAGAATGTTGTCATCATAAACTCTGCTTTCGCCATCACTGTCGTTGACCAGTCTAAGTCGCTCGAAGAAGCTATCGCTATGGCTAAGGAGTCTATCGAAAGCGGCAAGGCAAAACAGGTTCTCAAGAAGTTCGTCGAGATAAACAGTTAATCAGCAAACAGTTAGCCCCTGTTCCCGATGCGTCCGCATCGGGTTCCTAGCAATATTTATGGCAGACATATTAGAACAAATAGTAGCAGACAAGCGCATTGAGATAGCCCTTGCAAAAGAGCGTCTCTCTGAGACCGCCATCCACAAGCTGTGGGAAAGCAAGGCTGAGGAGTTGGAGAAGTATCATCCTTCTCTTGCCAAGGCATTGGTAAGTGCTCCAGGCGGTGCAGGCATCATCTCTGAGTTCAAGCGCAAGTCGCCTTCTAAGGGCTGGATTAAGGAAGAAGGTCGTGCCGACATCATTCCTCTCTCTTATCAGCAGAACGGTGCGGCAGCTCTCTCTATACTCACTGATGAGAAATATTTCGGAGGAAAGGACGAGTTTATCGTCACTGCCCGTCAGAGCGGAGTGACTATACCTATCCTGTATAAGAACTTCGTGGTAGATGAATACCAGCTCTTCCAGGCAGCTCTCTGCGGAGCCTCGGCTGTTCTTCTTATTGCAGCCGACCTAAAGAAACCAGAGTGTAAGGCTCTTCTTCAGACTGCTCACGACCTCGGACTTGAAGCACTCCTTGAGATGCACAGCGAAGAGGAACTGGAATACGCAGAACTTGAGCCAGATGTCTGCGGCATAAACAACCGCAACCTCGGTTCCTTCGTCACTGACGTTCAGAACTCCTTCCGCCTTGCAGAGCTTCTTCCAAAGGATGCTGTTAAGGTCAGCGAGAGCGGCATCAGTAATCCTGAGACGGTAAAACGTCTCATCCAGGCAGGCTTCAACGGCTTCCTTATCGGCGAAAACTTCATGAAGACCGCCAATCCAGGCGAGGCATTGAGGAAGTTCTTAGAAGAAGTGAAAGGATAAATAAAGGAAACAACATTCAACAATAGACAGAAATTTTAATAATTAATTTTAGAAAGACTCCGCTTGCGCCTGAGCACCTACTGGAGCGCAAGAATTTTTGTAGATTGTTGATAATTCTTGTCTCAAGATAAAGGCAAATTGTAAATTGTAAATCTGTAAATTGTAAATAAAAAGGTGTTAATCAAAGTATGCGGAATGCGCGAGGCGCAAAACATAGACGATGTAGCGGCTCTCGGTGTTGACCTCATCGGTCTTATATTCTATCCGAAGAGCAAGCGCTATGTATCCCAGATTCCTACACGCGCCGGAATCATCCCTGACCGTGCAGATGAAGGACAGAGCACTGACAACGTGAAGAAGGTTGGCGTATTCGTTGACGACATGCCGCAAACCATCCTTACCCGCGTCGTAAACTATAAGCTCTCCTACATACAGCTCCACGGAAACGAGTCGCCTACGATGATTGAGAATCTCAAACGCACGCTCATCCCAGATTTCGTTCCTGAGATTGGCATCATAAAGGCTCTCAGCGTTCAGACGGAGGAAGATGTAAAGCGATGGCGCCAGTACGACGGACTCGTCGATTATTTCCTCTTCGACACTAAATGTCCAACCGTTGGCGGCAGCGGAAAGCACTTCAACTGGGACCTGCTCAAGGCTTACGACGGCAACATCCCGTTCCTCCTCTCTGGCGGCATCGACTTGGAAGATATTGAAGACCTCAAGAACTTCTCCCACCCAATGCTCGCCGGCTACGATCTAAACTCAAAGTTCGAAGACGCTCCTGCCCTCAAAAACATAGAGAAAATCAAAGCCTTCATTGAGGCTGTAAAACAATAAAAAGCCCCTGTTCCCGAGGCATTCGCATCGGGCATTATAAAAATGAACAAGATAAACTCTCTTTTCCAGAACCGCGGCGACCGCAAACTCCTCTCGCTGTATTTCTGCGCCGGCTGCCCGACACTTGAAGGCACTGCCGACGTCATCAAGACCCTCGAACGCCGAGGCATAGACATGATAGAAGTGGGCGTTCCTTTCTCTGACCCAATGGCTGACGGTCCTGTCATTCAGGGTGCTGCCACTCAGGCTCTGAAGAACGGCATGACCCTCCGTAAACTCTTCGCTCAGCTTGAAACAATCAAGGACGAGGTGAAGATTCCGCTCATCCTCATGGGCTATCTCAACGTGATGATGCAGTACGGCTTCGAGGCTTTCTTCAGCAAGTGTAAGGAGGTTGGAGTCTCTGGTGCTATCATCCCTGACCTTCCTTTCAAGGATTATCTCGAGCTGAAGCCTATCGCTGACAAGTATGACATCCGTATCATCATGCTCATCACTCCAGAGACTACCGAAGACCGCATCCGCTTCATCGACGAGAACACTGACGGTTTCATCTATATGGTCAGCTCTGCCTCTACTACAGGTGCACAGAAGTCTTTCGACGAGGCAAAGCAGGAGTACTTCCAGCGCATCAATGCCATGAATCTCCGCAACCCTCGCATGATTGGTTTCGGCATCAGCAACAAGCAGACTCTCGAATCCTCTCAGCAGAATGCTGCCGGTGCCATCATCGGTTCAAAGTTCGTAAATCTGCTCAGCGATGCAAACGGCGATGCTGAAGAAGCGATGGATAAACTTTACGAGGCGCTAAAGTAAGGCCCCCTAACCCCCGAAGGGGGAACTTTTAATAGTTTTATCGCACACATATTTAAAATAAGTACAAATCAAATACAATCCCCCAAAACATATAAAAATTCCCCCTTCGGGGGTTAGGGGGCTCTCATTATGAACTTTACAGTTGACGAAAACGGATTCTATGGCAACTACGGTGGTGCCTATATCCCAGAAATATTATACAAGACAGTAAAAGACCTTGAGGCTGCCTACAAGCCAATCCTCGATAGCGAGGAATTCAAGCAGGAGTATCACGCTCTCTTGAAGGATTATGTCGGTCGTCCTTCGCCTCTCTACTATGCAAAGCGCATGTCGGAGAAGTACGGTTGCCAGCTTTACCTCAAGCGTGAAGACCTCAACCACACCGGTGCTCACAAGATCAACAATGCTCTCGGTCAGATTCTCCTTGCCAAGAAAATGGGCAAGACTCGCATCATCGCTGAGACTGGTGCCGGTCAGCATGGTGTTGCCACTGCTACTGCCTGTGCACTTATGGACATGCCTTGCACCGTTTATATGGGTGCTCTCGACGTTCAGCGTCAGCATGTCAACGTGGAGCGTATGAAGATGCTCGGCGCAACGGTTGTTCCTGTGGAGAGTGGCAACAAGACTCTCAAGGACGGCACAAACGAAGCCATCCGCGACTGGTGCTGCCATCCTGCTGACACCTTCTACATCATCGGTTCTACCGTTGGTCCTCACCCTTATCCAGAGATGGTTGCACGCCTTCAGTCCGTTATCTCTGAGGAGATCAAGTGGCAGCTTCAGGAGAAGATTGGTCGTGATTACCCAGATTACCTCATGGCTTGCGTTGGTGGCGGCTCTAATGCAGCTGGCACTATCTACCACTATCTCAACGACGAGCGTGTGAAGATCATCCTCGGCGAGGCTGGCGGTATGGGTGTTGACACTGACAAGACTGCCGCTTCTATGCAGGTTGGTACTATGGGCATCCTCCACGGCTCCCGCATCCGACTCATGCAGACGGAGGACGGTCAGATCATCGAACCATACTCTATCTCAGCGGGTCTCGACTATCCAGGCACAGGTCCTATGCACTGCAACCTCTACGACCAGAAGCGTGCACAGGTTCTTCCTGCCAACGACGACGAGGCTCTCCGCGCAGCCTTCGAACTGACACGCATGGAAGGCATCATCCCAGCCCTTGAATCAGCCCACGCCCTCGCCCTTCTGCCTAAGGTGGCACCGCAGTTCAAGAAGGAAGATGTCGTTGTCCTTACCGTCTCAGGACGTGGCGACAAGGATTTGGATACTTATCTCTCACACGCTAACGAAATCTAAAATGTACCATTACCATACCGCATCCAAGAAGATTCTCGGTGACTTGAATACACCGGTTTCTGCATACATGAAGATTCGTGACGACTACCCGCAGTCGGCTCTCATGGAGTGTTCTGACTATCATGGCGGCGAGAACTCACGTTCGTTCATCGGTGTGCATCCTATAGGCTCTGTTGCCATTGAGCATGGCATGGGCATCTGCCGTTATCCTGACGGCAAACAGACTCAGCATGAGATAAACGCAGAATATACTTCCGCATCGCTCATCAATGAGTTCCTCGCTTCCTTCACCATTGAGGGCGAGAACACTGACTGCTGCGGACTCTTCGGCTACACTTCTTTCAATGCTGTCCGCTATTTTGAGAACATCAATGTGAAGGACGAGACACAGGCACAGAACGATGCGCCAGACCTTCTTTATATTCTTTATAAGGATGTCGTTGTCTTCGACCACTTCCGCAATGAGATGATTATCATAGAGTTGCTGTCAGAAGGCGAACCAGACGACCTTGATGTTCTTGAGAAGGACATCAACAACCGCAAGCTTCGTGCCTACGACTTCCATCCTGTTGGCGACTATTGGTCAACACTCACAGACGAGGAGCATAAGGCTAACATCCGTCAGGGCATTAAGCACTGTCTGCGTGGCGATGTCTTCCAGATAGTTCTCGCTCGCCGCTTCAAGCAGAAGTACGAGGGCGATGACTTCAAGCTCTACCGCGCGCTCCGCAGCATCAACCCTTCGCCATACCTGTTCTACTTCGACTTCGGCGGCTTCCGCATCTTCGGCTCTTCGCCCGAGACGCACTGCCGCATAGAGCGTATAGCCCCTGTGTCTGAAGCGTCAGCTTCTGACTCTACCCCTCGCTATCACGCCTACATCGACCCTATCGCTGGCACCACAAAGCGCACTGGCAATGCTGAGCAGGACCGCAAGAACGCCGAGTACCTCCGCAACGACCCAAAGGAAAACGCGGAGCATGTTATGCTCGTTGACCTTGCCCGCAACGACCTCTCGCGCAACTGCCACGATGTTCATGTTGATTTCTACAAGGACATGCAGTTCTACAGCCATGTCATCCACCTCGTTTCTCGCGTAAGCGGTACTCTCGACGATGGCGCAGACCCAATAAAGGCTTTCATCGACACCTTCCCTGCCGGCACTCTCTCTGGCGCTCCGAAGGTTCGTGCCATGCAGATTATCTCTGAACTTGAGCCACACAACCGTGGTGCTTACGGCGGTTGCATCGGTTTCATCGGCTTCGACCGCTCTCTCAATCAGGCTATTACCATCCGCACCTTCGTTTCTCGTAACAACGAACTCTGGTTCCAGGCTGGCGGCGGTATCGTAGCAAAGAGCAACGAAGAGTATGAACTTCAGGAAGTTAACAACAAGCTCGGCGCTTTGCGCAAGGCAATATTAATGGCGGAGGACATGTAATGAAAATAGTAATCATCGACAACTACGACTCATTCACCTACAACCTGAGTCACCTTATAAAAGAACTTGGTGCAGACGTCACCGTCTATCGTAATGACCAATTTGAACTCTCTCAGCTGGAGCAGTTCGACAAGATTGTCCTTTCTCCTGGTCCAGGCATTCCTTCCGAAGCTGGTCTTCTCCTTGATGTAATAAAGACCTACGCTGGCAAGAAACCAATCCTCGGCGTTTGTCTCGGTCATCAGGCTATCGGCGAAGCCTTCGGCGGCAAACTGACTAACCTCTCGGAAGTATTCCACGGCGTACAGACCCCTTGCTACAAAACCGAAGTAGATTCTCCAATATTCAAAGGACTTCCAACGCAAGAATCTATTGATAAACTCCCTCCCTCTGGGGGGAGGGTTGGGGTGGGGCTTATCGGCCGCTACCACTCTTGGGTTGTTGACACCGACGAGCTCCCTGACTGCCTAGAAGTTACCGCCATCTCAGAGGAAGGACAGATCATGGCTCTCCAGCACAAGACGCTACCAATCTACGGCATCCAGTTCCATCCTGAAAGCGTCCTCACACCTGATGGCAAACAGATGCTCAAGAACTTCCTTGAAATATAATCTATGGGAATAATATACGAGTTATCCATTTTACTTGTAGGGCGAGGATTTCCGAGCCGTTGCGCTGCATAAAACCCGAATCGCGGCTTACAAATGTTCGCCCTACAACACGCTCATAATATAGCAGAAATATGGAATACTTATCACAGGAATGCTACGACCAGCTCGTGGCAGAATTAGACGAACTGATAAAGGTGGTCATGCCCAAAGCCCAGGAGGAATTGGCAGAAGCCCGTGCCAAGGGCGATCTGAGCGAGAACTTCGAGTATCATGCCGCAAAGCGAGAGCTACGAAGAATCATGGGCAAGATACGCTTCAAGTCGAATGTGCTGAAGTTCGCCCGCATCCTCGATCCCAACAAGCTCGATGTAGAAACCGTAGGACTGCTGCGCAAGGTAGAGTTCACCAATCTGGGCAACAACACCAAGATGACCTACACCATCGTCAATCCACACGAGGCGAATCTGAGCGAGAAGAAGATTTCCATTAAATCCCCCATCGCCGACGCAATGCTAGGCAAGAAGCAAGGCGACATCGTAGAAGCACATGTGCCAACAGGAATCATCAAACTGCGAATAGACAGCATCACTGTTTAGTTATAGAAACACTTTTCCACCAATCGTCATCCACACCGCTGATAATGCGTACCAGTTCATTCATCACAAGACACATTTCGCGACTGATGGCAGGTCGGTTATCATCATGAGCTTGACCATGAGATTCCCGAAGGGAATCGTTCCTGTACTTATACGTCCAACACGTCATCTGCACATGACGGTTCTCGGCAGTCGAATAGAACGCCTTGCCGCCAGGTTTATAGCGATTGCTGAAACCGTTATCCATTAGTTCGATGAAAGGCAATTGCTCCAGCATCAGCTGTTTCATTATGTCGCGCTCCTTGGGACTGATAAAGGCACTTACCACCACAGCTCCCTCTCGTGCCGCTTGTATCACAGCCGCTTTCTGCTTCTCAAACAAGGCGGCATCAGCACGATGACAAATGAGCGACACCTTACGCTCAGCAGCCAGCAACGCACGGTTGCCCACATAGTCCAGCGCGAGCACATTTTCCTCACCCGGCTGTCGTTTCAGACGTTGGCTCACATTCGCTTGCAGCATTTGGCACTTCTCCCGATTGCGCCCTATCCATGGATCAGCAGCAACAGCAGCAAGAGCGCGCTCCAATGTCCAGTTCTGAGAATGCCCATTGCGCACCACGCGGAAACGGTCAGGCTTAGAGCGTGTTATCAGGCGCTTGCGAGGGTTGTTACGGATATACTGCCGTTTTATCTCTATCTCCTCCTCAGTCACAGCCTCCACATCATTGTAGCCACGCACCATTAGGGCAGGACCACGATAAGAGCGAGTGTGGTCCTTATCTTGCCATTCTGGCGCACGTGCGCCTTTTTCATACGTCATCTCTCGCCATGGAATCCCCAATATATCCCAATAGCCATGAGTGCATCCGACCATAAATCCATAAACTATTTGTCCCAGATGCTTCTTGTTCTCAGCCTTCAAATGCACCAATCCGTGCACATGCTCAGGCATTACCTGAAACTCAATGTTTTCTATACCAGGATATACAGACGGGTTACGATTCCAGCTCTCCTCCACCTTCTTCCCCAACTCAGTCAACACACATCGCGGAGCATTCTCGCTACCATCTTCAGCCTCAGGATCACCAGTGAGATACCCAAGCACAGGTGCCTCGCCCCTCGTGTTTAGGGTAACATGAAACCACCCCTCAGTATAATCATTGAGAGGATTACGCTTCAAGGCATCAGGCATTTCCGCTTCCTTCTGGCGTATTTTGGCGATCTGTTCAGGAGTTAGGCGCATCGTTGAATATCTTAGAATTTCTCGTCGTCATCATACATATCTGCCGGATCCTCGTTGTCGTTATTGCCTAACAACCTTCGCGGGTATCCGCCCAGTTAATAAGTCAACCATATACTAATAAACGTACACAATATAAAATTATTGTCCCATCATGAACATATTCGTTGGTCATTTGGCTCTAACTATTCTTTCGTTAGTTCGTCAAAGTTAACGAATCTGGAGTCATACCTATTTGACTTGTCATGTTCAATGGCTGTCAAATTCAACTTTGGAAGGTTCGCTTCAATCCATGTTGATAAGTCAAGTATGAGATAGGTTGAAGCTATATTTGTGGAAACAGCAGAACCTGGAACCTTGTCCATTACTGGTTCTCCAAGAACCTCATATGCTTTGTATGTATCGTTGTTCCATGTGTGGAACACTACATAGCGAATATCATCCTTGTGGACATAAAGTTCCAAAGAAGAAACGGAATTCAAACCAATGGCAACCTTACCTGATTTCAAAATCTCAGGCAAGCGGTCTTTCATCTTCTCAAACATTACGAGAGCTACGCCTATTGGTTCTGGTTCTTCTTTTTCCTCCATCTTCTCCAAACTGCCATGTTCAGCAAGGTGTTCAAACATAAAGCCGCCGTCGGAGTCTATCTCAACATTCTTTGTAATGTCGAAATATCCGTCCATTTCATTGATGACAGCCATGTAGTCCTTAAGCTCTTCGCCGCTGATAGGCTTCACTTTTGCTTTCTCCCATAGTTCCTTTACATTATCCTTGTTCGGTTCACTCTTCAGTTCAGCCAGTACGAGATAGTTGGCTGTTGGGTAAGGGCGGTAAATCTTTCCGTTGAGCACGCTGAAGTTGCTCTTCACGAAGGCATAGCAGTCCTTTCCGGCTTTTGGTTGCAGCACATGGAAAGAATACATATCGTTCAGCAGAGACTGCACCTCCTTGCGGAACTGCTCTCTAACCCTATCCCTCCAAGCCGCTTGTGCCGACTTGCGGTTTCTGCCGTAGAGAGCCACGATGAAGAGGAAGTTCACATCGTAGTGGCTCAGGAGCATTGTGTCGCGGTCGAAGAGGCGGTTCTCAAACTGGCGGTTGAGGTTCAGAGAATCTTGCTGCGTAATCTTGTCGTCGTCGAAGGCAAGGAGTTTGTGGCTTCCTTCCTTTGCGTCGCGGATATGGGCAGAGATAAAGAAGTTCGGAATCGGATTGTAGCCTTCCGTCAGTTCGTCGCGAAGTTGCTGATGACCTTCAGCCTTGAATTTCTCGCCTTCTTTCTTCAAACCAAGAAACAAATCCACATTCCACTGCACGATGTTCTTGGCGTAAGTATATTGCTTGTAGATAGAGGTTTCTCCGAGATGAACATCACCCTTTTCGTTTCTCTTGTAGTATTTAGAGTCACCAATGTAATAAGTGTTTGGCGCTTTGCCGTCAGCCGACTCTATCAAGCCACGCTCAAGGAAAAGATGGTCAACGATCTTTCCGTCCTTTTGCTCCGTCAGTTCCTCAGGCAGATTCCTATCGCCTATGAGTTCGTCAATCATCGTCTCGAATACGATGTCAAAATCCTTTGCCATCAGGCAGTCCTGATGCGATTTGTTTATGGCTATTTCATGAGAACGAACGAAGAAAGCGTAGCACAAGTCCCATATTCTCAGAGCCTTGTCGGAGAAGTATTTGTACTTTATCTCCTTCAGTCTGCGCTTGCCGTAGCCCGCCTTTATGTAGCGGTTCTTTATGGTCACAGGCTTCACGATGTCGTAGTTCAGGTTCTTTATGTATCGGAAGCCATGTTCCTCGTTTATGTAGTTCAGGATGCTGTAGAAGATTACGAGAAGTTCCTCGTCGAAGTTCACCATCTTCTTTCTGTTCACGGTGTTCAGATAGACTGGCGCGCCGTTCTGAATGAAAGCCGTGGATTTGGAGATGGTCTTTGTCCACTGGATATTGTTGTTCCCCGAATGGGTGTTTCGGGCTATGAAGGTCAGGTAGTCTTGGTTCTCGCGGTTGAAGTCGAGTAGGGCAATGATGACATCGAAGAGCGTGTTGTGTTTCACCTTCTTGCCTTCGCTCTGTGTCTGCATTTCCTTGTTCTCGAGGATGTTGTCGTTCTGCTTTTCGTTATAGACACTCAGCACGCGGTAAATCCAGATGGCGAGTGTGGAGAGAAATTCCTTGTAGTTTTCCACATTCTCGTCGCCCTCTTCAAAAGAGCCGCTGAAACCTTCAAAGTCAATGAGTTCCGAAGGCGTTACGCCGAAGACGGTTTCCACACCATCAGTCAGCACAACTTTCGGCAGGAAGAACACAACGTCCTCTGCCACATGACTATAGCAGTAGCCGACATACTTAAAATCCATCTCTGTTTCGAGTTTCGGGATTGTAAATATGTCGCCAAGCACATCGCGGATTTTCTTATCTACACGATCGCTTATCTGCTTGTCCAGATTATATTTGTAACCTTCTATGAAGAGAAGCATAGGTTAGATGGTTTTACGCCCTGAAAGGGCATTCACGAAGTGTACATAGCCCAACGGCAAGCGTTAGCGGCGCCTTGGGTAATGTTGTTTGTTAGCGGGGATGCGCCCTGAAGGGGCAAAAGTATTAATATTCAGTCTATTAGATGAACTTTTGCCCTTACAGGGCGTTCTCCGAAATTACCGTCCTAACACCCAGGGTGCCGCTTCGCTCTGCCCTGGGCTATGTAGCTATAAGCCTTTCAGGCTACATCCCAACACACTCTATACCAATACTCTTCAGCCAATTCTTTACTACCTCCGAGTTGATTGTTCCGTCAACATTATAGAAGTCGGAGAAGATGACTTTGCGAGGTTTTCTGCCGTTCTTCTCCACTTCAAGGTCGAAGAGTTTGCCAGCATCAACCTTTGCCACATCATTCCAGAGGTAGAAGATAATCTTGCCAACGAGAACATTCTCGCTGATTTTGTTGTTCTCTGCTTTCACGAACCAGTCGCCGAGCATCTTGTCCTCAGACTCAGTTGCATCGTAGATAAGGTCGTTGAGAGTAGTTTGAAGGTCAATCCACAAGCACCAACTTCCATCTTTCAGTTCAACCTTCCAAGTTTTGTTGTCGTATTTGATAGGCTTATAAACCCAATCCCAACGGCGCTTGAAAGCGGAGTCAATAGGGAAAAGGCTTTGGTCGGAGGTGTTCATTGTTGCCCAGATATGGAGGTTTGGAGGAAGAAGGAGTTCTTCGCCACTCTTGATGTTTTCCGGGATGCCTTCTATATCCTTGAAATCTTCTGCAAGAACATTGCGCAAGTCCTCGTTGGTGATTATCGGGTATGTGCTGTAGCCAATGTTTTCACCTTCTGTCTCACGGTCAAGAAGTTGGAACAGGTCGCCGAAGATCTGAGCACAGTTGCCACGATTAATCTCTTCTATTACAAGCAAGACCTTCTTCTGCTCGTTGAGTCCTTGCCATGCAGCAATATACGCTTTCAGGAAAGCTTGCTTTACGAAAGAGTACGATATTTTTTCTTCGTAGTCATCCTTTGTTACATTTGCCGTTATCGCACTTTCTTCCTTACCAATTACCACGCACTTACGCACTTTTTTCATTATTGGCTTGTAAGCACCAACGAAAGATGAGTAGTCGCTATCTGGGTGGAAAGTTGTACGAATCACTTCCGCGAAATCTTTTTCTTGTCGCTTTATACCATCAGACTTACCAGTACCAGGAGCACCGTAGAAGATTTGTTGGAGAGAAAGAGAATTTGAAGAGCAATCAGCATCAATCATTCCCTCATTTTTCTTTCTAACTTCATCCGCTACAAGAGCATTCCAAATTTTACTTCTCTCAGCACCTCCAAAGTTGTAATTTGCAGGAGAGTTTTGGTTTACTACTATGGCGCTGAAATGTAATTCATCCTGGTTGATTACGCTAATATCATACACAAACCAACATCCGTCTTCTGTACATCCTAATGTATTAGCGAGTTGTTTGATAGCATCAGAATTAGAAATATCACCATAACACAAGTTAGGAGAATAACATAGCTCCTTACGTCCGTCATGAGAAGCAGTATGTTCACGAACAATAGAAAGAACATATTTGCAGTTTTCCACATGGATGCCATTAACATAAACCTTGTCAAAAACAGAAGATACCAATAGTTCGTCATTATTACCTCCTCTTGTCATGTGTGATTTTGATGTAAAATCATCTTTCAGAAGATGTAATATACCAACAACAACATCAGTAACACCAGAAACATCTGTTTCTATTTTACACTTCTTTTTATTGTTTTGACCTATTGATGTCCTCCAAGCCGCAGTAGCAGTTCCATTAACACTGGAGTTAAAGAACATTGACGTAATATCTATTTTCATAGTAATTGTCCAAATATATGATTAAACAAAATACCAACTAAATTTACATCCCATCCATTTCCTGCCCTTCTTCCTAAACGGGTGTAATTCTGTGTTGGAGGGAACCTGATTTCATTGTTAATGCCGTCCATTCTGAATCCCATGAATCTAAAATGTTCATCAAGTGATAACTTGCGGAATCTTTCTTCACCATTTACCATAGGTTCAACTACACGGATTACGTTGTGTTCAGGTGGAGTTATAGTCATACAAATGTCATCCATTCGTAATTTCCTATTATAAATGTCATAACAGATTGGGTGGTCTACGTCAAATACTCCTGGCTCATGATGATGAATTTCATGAATCCTATCTATTTGTGCTTGCGATTTATACAAGTCAGGTGTCGGATTGCTATCCAAAAAATCCGCAAAATATCCCATAAGAGGTTGTGTGGGTGGGACTAACTCAAAGTTTTCAGGTAATGTTCCAAGATAACCAAATATCCAAAGACGTTCACGAGTTTGCGGAACACCATAATCTTTAGAATTCAGAACTGCATGCCTCACATCATAACCTATACGTTTTAATTCAGAAAGAATTATCTCAAAGGTAGCTTTCATTTTACCTGTTCTCAATCCTTTTACGTTCTCTAGAAGAATATATTGGGGGTGCTTTATCTCGCATATTCTAATAATGTCGCCAAACAAAGTTCCACGTCCCCTTTCATCCTCTTGCCCTTGACGTTTTCCTACCGTTGAAAATGGTTGGCAAGGGAATCCTCCTGTAAACAAATCAAAATCGGGAAGAGTAGGATCATTCTCATCAATCTTTGTTATATCTCCAAAGTTTCGTATTTCTGGGAAATTGTAAGAATATAATTCGGCTGCATCAGGATCAAATTCTGAGAAGCCAATAATTTTATGTTTCACACCAGAACGAATTAAACCAAAAGAAGCTCCACCATAACCGGCAAAACCTTCAAATACTCTAATTGTTTTGTTTTGCTGAATTTTCACTTTCGCTATATCTTTAAGTATAGCGTGGAGGCTAAAGCAAAAAAAACTGCGTGGCTCTGGACAAGCCTTCATAGAGTTTATGCAATAGCCGTCCACGCTGTGATTAGTAATTCTTTTCACAACGGGACAGCGATGCATCAAACTTCTCTATGAATTCTTGTTTTTAGATTGTCCAGATCTGCGCAGTATAATCCGCAAAACGAAATGTTCGCACTTTTTTGAACGAATCGTTCTTTTTTCCAAAACGAAACGTACCTCTCAAGGCTTTTTTATATCCTCCCCTACAACCATATTTCGAGGGCGTTCAAACGCTATTCTAACCGCATTTTAATGCACTGGAAAAACTTTGCTTTCTGGTGGATTTTTTATGTGCGAAACCTTGCGTATTTCAAAAAAAAGTATTACCTTTGCACTATAATTAAATTGCCTTTTTGCATCCCAAAACAAACACCTCCACAAGGATGCTTTAAGGCATTATTTTTTTTTCAAAAATCGACCGCCTACGGCGGTATTTTAATAAAGGAGCACAGGTAATCACCCATGCTCCTTTATTTCGTTTTTTGTCGCTTCGCTCCCGCTTTACGCTTTGACGCTTACGCTACTTCGACTGCCGATTTGAACGCGCTGACGCTGTCCGCTATTACGATTTTTCCGCGGAAGGCCAGGCGCGAGCCGACATTCGCGCTCGCATACGATACATCGTAATACGTATACGCATACGAGACACCGCCAACCGCATCCGCGTTGCCGTACCCACGATAAACCACACGGCTTGCAGAACCACTCTGCCAGTAATAATCACAATAGTATGTTGTTGAACTTCCGTTTACTGTAACAGGTGTCATGTCCAGATAACGGCCATTTGCAACTGCTGTAATCCAGCCATCAGCAGAACCGCCCTGCACCCAACGTTCCGTACCGTCTGGCATCAAATAGCGCCACTTTCTATTACCATTTGGCACGTCCACACAATCCATCATATCATACTTATTACCATAGATGTCTTCGTAACCGAGACAGTTGATGTTGTTTATTCGGGTGAATACGCCTTCACCATCAGAGTTT
>JAZRYU010000088.1:0-88063 GCA_045600885.1 Prevotella sp. | reverse complement strand
TGTGTCGTGACTGTTTAACCAGTATTTCGGTCTTGAAAGAAGGCGTGGGAATACATCAAACCACACGAGGAGATAAAAAGCCGTTAATAGCAAATATATTCCCCATATAGCAAGTAGAGCAATGGCTTCAGGATAATTGAGTATGTCAGTAAAATTCACGAAACGCTTTGGTGATAAAAGATTGATTACTATTGGTAAGTATATACAATTTGGCCTTTTTTCTTGAGACAAGAATTATCAACAATTTACAAGAATTAATTCAAAAATTTTTATTTATAATTTCTGTCTATTGTTGGACATTGTTTGTTAAAAGAAAAATAAAACATAAATGTCAAAAATATTTAATGATTATTTGGGGTCAAATAGTATATAGTTCCCTTATTTTGATGAAGTGACGAATATTTAATCTCGCCTTGAGGAACCGCCACTTGTGATTATTCCTATAAGCATAATCCACCACCATATTACATAGCCAGTTGTAGCAATAGGAGCCTTGCAATACACGTCAGAGTCAAACCATGATCTTATCCAATTAGGTATAATGAAAATGCCGTGCCATATTCCATGATACCAACAATAAGACTCCTCCGGGTCTATATTACAAAGGAAATATGCAGCGACAATTCCGATAATAATCGGAATCAGAAACTGCAATAAGCAGCCAAATCCTCCTAGGGAAGTCAGTAAGCAACCTGTTGTAGTTATTTCTTCCTTCTGTTCCTGTGGTATATTGTCTTCATTCATATCATTTATTTCTTGGTTGTTAATAAAGTATTTTGGCGATTTGCCATACTTGTTTTCTTCTTTCTTGCCATCTAAGCAGCACAAAGTTATTAAAACAGCCAGCACACTTAAAGTAATAGCTGCAAGTATCTGCTGCAGTTCTGGAAAGAACTCTTTGGACATATAGAATAGACCAATGGAAATCAGATAGCTCAGAGATAGTTTCCCCGATAATCCTATATCATGAAGTCTTCGGCTCATAAGAGCGTATGTTTCATACACTATAAAGTAGCCTACTAAATTCAGGAATATAAGCACAGGTATTGGCACAAGAGGCTTCAACGCGCTAATAACCATAGTGGTTAAGGCGAGGCATAGGGTTGACCACCAGTACTCTGATCGTCTAGACCGACCTCTCCATGAAGGATTATTCAAACCCTTCTTGATGGAAGTCCACGGACCACCACTTTTGACAACTTGATAATTCATTGTGATTCTTTTTCTGTAATAAGTTGAATAAGAGGTATTTTAAACTTAAAACGCGCGTTCTTTGAGTGCAAAATTACACATAAAGTTTGTTATTCACAAATTTATGCAAGCCTTGCAGGAACTTTTTGTCAAAAATCACAAATATGAAAGAGAACTGTCCCTCGTCACATTCTGACCTATGAGACAAGAATCTGGCGCAAATCCCCACATTATATTAATGAAAAGATATGCGCCAGATTGTTTCATATTTTTATGAAGAACCGTCTCTATCACGAAATGGCATCGGCGGCATCATTCAACTCCTTAGCCAACTGCCTTAAATATGATTTCATCTGCAATCTTTCAGTTTCAGTAAACTCAGTTAGTCCATCAAGTTTGTGGTAGAGCCATGAAGAGGATTTGCCGAAATATCGACGTGCGAATTCACGCCAGGAAATAAGCATTAGAACATTGTTCAATTGTTTCTTAACCGAAGTAGAAGGGGATATTTCTTGTTCAAGCATAGTTAGTTGATCTTTTAAGTTTGGCTTTTATTGCTATAAATACGATGCAAAAGTAATATTAATATTCGTATTACACAAATTCGTATTACGAATTTTCGTACAAACAGCAAGAACTTAAGAAATATCAACTTTCTCTTTTATCTCAGCAACATATTCTCTGTATCAAGATAGAAATTCTTTTCTTTGTCTTCACGCACAAAGTCACGGATATAATCTTTCTTTGCAATATTCAATTTCAACACCCTAAGTGGAACTGCATAGACTTGCTCAGGATCTGAAGGCGTACCACCGACACCAATAACCACGAACACCGGCATATCTTTCTCCTTTTCAAACTTGCGATAAATGTCGGCCTGCTCTTCTGTAGCCCATGTTATCTGTTTATTCTTAAACTTGCTTCTCCATTTACATTCAACGGCAAACGGAACAACTTTATCGCCAAGAGAAAACTCGTACTCCATATCAGGATATCGATTAGACTCTGCGTAGTTTCCTTCATAGTACTTGTCGCCGCGCCACTCCTTCAAAGTGAAATATTTCTTGTTGAAATGACTGACCACGTATTCTTCAAAGGCACGACCTTTTTCTTCCGCCTCCGTCAAACCATTTTCAGTGTTATTCTCGTCAACCTCATTCGATGTCTCATTACTCTCTTTCTGTTCAGATACAAGCTCGTTAGTTGAAGCAGGCTCTTCAATTGTTGCGTTTCTTGAGCCACATACCATCCAAACACCAATTCCAACAAGCAGCACACCAATTATTACTAAAGCATAACCCATTTTCTTGCTCTTCATTTTAATATCATTCTTTAATGTTTTCCATCTCCTATACATGAAAACTATCTAGGTCCCAAGAACTTATCACCATTCAGGTGAATCATGTGGTCAGGTTCATCCATACACCAGATATGAGTGCCCCATACCAGTTCTTTGGCTTTCTTACCATATTCAACACGACTCTGATACACGAAAATGTAAACACGTTCCAACTGACATTCAGAGAACTGTAACTCCATAGCATCAACATACGCATTTGTGTTCCTTGTTTCTATATTTGTCGCGTTGATTACAAACAGATGGTTCTCTGATTTATCGTATGCGAGTATGTCTGGCATTTCTGCCAATGTCAAGTTAAGCGAACTAGCTACCTCTGAAGTGATGACTTCAGCGTTATTGCAATGAGAAGAGAGTAGTGAAAATATATTTTGCATTTCCATAATAATTTCTTTATGTTCGTTTCAAAATTCCTCTATAAGCGAGAACTCTACAATCTTCTTTGTCTCTGTACTGCTTGAGTCGTTACCTTGTGGTTCTTCATCAAATAAGGATGGGATAATGTTTGTCTGCTGCTTTTTTTTGCTTACATAATCACCCATCGGTTTGGTTCCATTTTCAAAACGGTCTTGAATGGTTTGTATTGATTCATCACCAATATCCACCCCAATCCATTGTCGGCCAAGTTCCTCTGCAGCAGCTAATGTGGTTCCAGAACCAGCAAAGCAGTCAAGGACTAAATCACCAGGATTTGATGACGTGGATATGATTCGCTTTAGCATTTCATAATTCTTTTCTGTAGGATACCCAGTAATGCATGTGTTTTGATTATTTACATCGAGATAATCAAGCCAAATGTCTTGTACAGGAACACCTTTGCTTTCATCGAGATAAACCTTGCGACGAGGATTTCCATTGGCTGACCAATGGATTTCACCACGTGCATCCATTTCGTCAAGTTTGTCTGGTGTGTATTGCCAATGTTTGCCTTCTGGTGGCATAAGACCTCGCCAAGGACCGCCTGTTGCTCCATTGCGAGTGCCAGGAGCATGGCAAGGTACACGTTTATGTCTTCTGCCAGTTCCTTCCTCAATGAATGGATACTCCTTTAGTACTTTGTCATCGGCCCATTCTTCGTATGGACGGTTCCATACAGGATTGTCTGTTTTGGTATAGAAAAGAATATAATCGGAAATATTACCATAGGTCTTACGAGTGAAATTCTTCGACTTACATTTTTTACGGGTAATCATTCCCTTAAAATTCTGCATACCAAAAATATCATCCATCATGACTTTAACATGAAATACCATCTTGCTGTCAAGATGTACGTATATAGAACCTGATGGAGAAAGAAGTTTGTGCATCAGTTCAAGCCTTGCTCTCATAAATGCTAGATAACTTTCGATAGTGAAGTTGTCATCGTATGCGTGCTTGAAATCACGTGTTTCAAAGGCTCCACCTGTATTGTAAGGTGGATCAATATAAATAAGGTTCACCTTTCCGCAAACCTTCTCGTCGTTCAAAAGATGATGAAGCACATCTATGTTGTCTGCATGGTAAAGACGTTTAATGCCCTCACCATTATATTCTCGCACATTTCTGAAATGCACCTCGTTTTGAGGTACAATATTTAGTGCGTGAATTGACATCAGGTTATTTGAAGAAACACTTACTGCCATTTTCTGTTTACTTTTGGTTTAACCACTTTTCTGTTAGACGAGTTGTAAGCATTCTCAAAGTAATAACCATCACACGGTCGGGGTTAACCTGCTCCAACTTTGAATAATCATCCCACATGCTTCCCAACAGCAAGCCAGGGCCATCATTGAGGAAAATAACCTTTGTGTTAAGACCTCTTGAAGTGGTATAAGCGAGAATCTCCTTCGCACAATTCATGTAACCTCCAGTGCGGTCGTCTTCTTGTGCACCGCCTCTGTCGCTATCATAACGCGCAAGTCCTATAGCGACAACATTGCCTTTTTTATCCTTCACTACGAAATCTACAGGTCTTGAAGGATTAGGATAGTCTTCAAATACGTCCTTTAACTGTACATCTGCTCCAGCTCTTTCAGGACCTTCAATGACAAGTTTTGTAAATTTCTGCCTGAACATACTGAAGAACTTTTCGGTCAGATTATAACCTTTCTGGCCTCTGTCCTTATACTCCCAAAGAACAGCACATAATGCTTCGTCTGGTAAAGGACGACTATTGAATGCAGCTTGTACCCGATCAATAGTTCTAAAATCTTTGCCGTATTGTTTGCATACCATTGGGATAATACTCTTTTTCTTGAGCATCTCCACAGGTGTATCGGGCGATACATACTTTCGGAAAACACGGAGAAGTTGAATACGCATCCACGCTTCCTTTAGCTTAGTTATTTCCTCCAAAAGACGAACTGAGGATTCTGAAGTTTTCACCAATTGACCAAAATATACAAGTACCGGCTTGTATAACTCACAAGCCTCAACTAAAATATCTGGGTAGAACTCACCATTAGCCATTGTAATCTGGTTGGGTGCGTCTTTTTTATAATCTGCAAATGATTTCATTTGTTATTATTTTATATTTCAATTTTCTTGCTAATTATACAGATTTTTTTTCTCTCATATACTCATCAGCAACATAGAGGTCGCCGTAAAGATAGAGACCTGTGGAACGGTCGTGAAGGTCAGCACATGTTTGTCTCTCGTAGAATAGCATCATACCGCCATGATAGACGATTGTACTCATCATAACCTTGCCTCCCACGATTTCATGCACTCAATCATATCAAGTGCGATGTTTTCACGACTTTCTGTATGAAGTACTCCGTAGTTTGGGAAAATGTAGTTTTCTATCATTCCCAAACGTTTCATGCGCAAGAACACCTCACGATAAGATACGCCCAACGTTCGGGCGGTTGCTTCTATGCATGTTGCAACAAAAGCAAGTACAATCTGAGTTTGTGATATGTTTATAGCACTATTCATTTTAATAGTCAATGCGCATTACAGTTTTTCTGCGTGCAAAGTTAGTTATTTTTATGTAAAATCAGCATCATTATTTCATTTTTTACATTGTCAGCGTGAATAAATCCTAGAGAGTCACACGGACGGTTCTCTAATTCATTATCACAACCACGAATCAATCCCCATAGAATCCATTCTTGCTCATAGAACTCCAACGTAGATACATTTCCTTGTAGTTGTCTTTTATGAATGCTTGAATGGTAGAAATTTCCTTATCTTTCAAGATGCCTTTGTGCTGAACGATGGTATCCCCGTTGCTCTTTACAAAGAATTTGACAGAACCGGCTTCTGATAATAGCCTGTCGCTTGCATGAACATGCATAGCCTCAACTGTACAGTGGGATGTGAAATACAGGAAGTATCCACAAACCATGAATTCATAATATTTAGGCATATTGTGGATCCGTTATGTATTTCTTGTTCTTTTGCCAAAAATCTTGCACGACTGTTAGCTCAATGTCATCCATACTGCTTTCGATAACGTCACCACAGAGTGACATTATCAGTACATGGTTAGGAGAATCAAGGGCTACAATCTCCACATTGTTCTCTTTTTTAGAGAACGCATAACCATCTACTATGAATGCTGCACGGTTAATGATTCTATTTCGTTCAGTATTGCTCATTGTAGTCAATCTTAACTTGTTTTATTGGAGCGAGGAATTCATCCTTGTTTATATAAAGGTTGTCCAAAATCGGGCGGAGATCAATGTATTCTTCTATCTCCCCTATACCACGATAATTCGCCATTACCACTATATAGCCATTATCCCATTCCTTGACAACAGTATATCTTTCCAGGCATTCTGGTGCTTGGAACCTGATGTGCTTATCGCCAAAGTAAAAATGCGTCATGTTACCTCGGCTGTTGAGTATGGCTGTAGTATCTTTCATTCAAGAGTATATTTGATGGCTGCAAAGATAATACTTTAATAATTATCCACCAAACTTTTTGACCAAAAAAAATGCTTTGGTGGGTGGATTAAACAAAAAACACCAGTCGCGTATATGCTTTATTTTCGATTCTTTGCGAGTTTTTGTTGAATTACGTCAGCAGCTGGTTTAAAACCTTGGTCGGCAGATTTCTTAAACAGCAACTGCTGCTTTTGTCAACCATAACACACCTTCCTTGGGTGAACACATAGTGCCTCTGCCTTCAACAAGACATACTCCAAGAAGGTACTGCATATTTGTATCGCCGGCTTCCGCTTTTTCAAAGACCTCTGGTTTAAGGACATAGTTATCATCATTATACTGCGCCATAGCCACTGATCCCATATAAAGGACGGAAAGGAGTAATATACCAATTATTCTTTTCATAGTATTAATGTTTTTCTGCTTCTATATAACAAGAGTTATTACCCGCCTTTGTTGAGGGCATCTCAAGTTGGCTGCAAATGTACAAAAAATCCTTTAATGCGAAGCAAAAGTAGCAAAAAAAATCCTCATTGAGAATGATTTTTCTTGAAATCGTTGCTCAATGAGGGCTTTTGATTTGATGTTATCTCGTTTTTTTTTACTTCACTACCTTCTCTGTCTCACTCTTACCATTAGCGAAATTGCGCTTTACGATACATGGACCAGACACTGGCTGCAAGCACTTTACGCCTGAGAGTGTATAGTATTCTTCACTAATAACCTCGTTATTGATCTCAGCAGAAGAGATTGCGTTGAGATCTTCTGTATAGAACTGCCAATAGTCAAAGTCGTTAGTAGAGCCTGACAATTCTGTGAACACGAAATAGAGTGTTGATGCAGTCTTGAACGGTGTGTTGAGCGATATGCTATAGTCCTGGAAGGATGTTGAGTTGAACTCAACTACTCCTGCCGGTGCAGCATTGATATCGTTGACGCGGATTTCCATCTTACCCTTTCCACGGAGTCGGGCTGAGAAGGACTTAACATCGCTGTCAGCGATTGCGTTCTTTACGGCAGTCCAACTACCAACGCTCTTAGGGGATACATAGGTGTAAGGATTGTTTGCACGACCAGCGTAGGTAAAGCCTATTCCTGAGTTGTTCCATAACATCTCTGCCTCCTGACGCTCAGTGAGAGAAGGACGATTATTACGAATAGTAGTTCCAGAATTAGACATGGTCACTTCAGAGATCTTACACTTTGCCTCATCCACAGCAATATTGTTAACCTGAATATTACGATAGCCGCCCTTATCGCCGCCATACACCTTCTTCAATTCACCTTCTGTATTATGAGCATGATAGAAGAGATAATAGCCGTTATTGAATTTCTGCAGATGGGTGTGGTTATTTCCACCAGGATAGCCGAAAGCGCTCGGATTCTTAGCATACATTCCAACATACTGCCATGAATCAGCATTTAGCGGATCGGTGCTTACCATATAACACATCTGCGCAACACCTGGAGCAGCAGGCTTTGACTTACTCTTATCATAATAGTTGAACTGATTCCACTTTGAGCGATCGCTTTCCCAGTTAGAGCAATAAGTATAAACAAACTTACCACCAATGATGTTCAGTTCACTTGCTTCAAAATGGTAAGGAGCTGGAAGAATAGTTATGTTCTCAGGCGCAATGGTTATCATGTCAGGATTAAGCTTGGCAATACGTGTGTTCATATCAAGCATATCGTTTGCGCCCTTGGCAACATTATTCTGGTGAATACCTCCACCGCCGCCCCACGCAAGCCAGCCTGTGCCGTTTTCGTCAACAACAACTCCTGGGTCGAAGAGCCAAGTGATATCACCCATACCTGCCATTCCCCACGGAATCATCGCCTTTCCCAGAGGGTCTTTCCATGGACCTATTGGGGATGTGGAAGTGAGTACACCGATACCACTTGCGCCATTGGCAAAGTAAAGATAGAAATGTGTCTGTCCATCTTCTTCTACGCGACTACAGATAGAAGGCGCCCATGAGCAGTTTGTCCACTTGGCAACTGTCTTCACCTCTATCGGCTTGTGCCAGGTCCAGTTCACGAGATCGGCAGAAGACATGCAGACAAGTGAGTTAATCTTTCCGTAGTCATTTCCGTTAGTGGAAAACTTACCTCCTTCGTCAAACTGCTGCTGGTCGTTTGTACCATAGACATAGACACGACCGTCGTACTCCACTGCTGTAGGGTCTGCACAGAAATTATATGCGCTAAGTGGGTTTGTTCCTGTCTTAACAGATTTCAAAGGAGACTGAGCAGAGGCTGAAACGGTTAAGAATGATGCAATTAATAAAGAAACGAATCTCATTGCTGATTGATTATTATGAAGACGGGCGGCGCTTTGCAGTGCCGCCCGTCAGATATTAGGTTGGTTTTCAGTTTTGGCAAAAACCTAAAACCCTACATTACTTAACGATGAACTTGTTACCACCCTTAACAACTACGCCCTTATACTCAGCGTTAACCTTCTGGCCAGCGAGGTTGTAGATAGCGTTAGTCTTAACGTCCTTAGAAGTTACGTTGCGGATAGCATCAGGGTCTGTACCGAATGGGTAAGCACTAGTGTTTGCACCTTCCTTAACCCAGAGGTCAGCAGCGCCTTCCATGTCGATGAGAGACTCTGTATCGTCAGCAGTCTTGAAGACGATGTTCTTGAAGTAGTACTTGTTAGCACCCTTCATAAGAGCGAGGTTGAATGTCCAAGAGTTCTGGTTGCCTTTTGTCTCTTCAGGAATAGCAATAGTCTTCTCAAAGTGCTGCCATTCAGTTGTAAAGTCAAGCTGACCAACACCAACATGGTGAAGGTATTCACCAGCATTCTTAGAGTTCTGAGAACCTACCTTTGCAGGAATTTCAGCCTTGTAGTCGAATGCAACAACAACTTCCTCACCTACTTCGAGAGCACGGTGACCGATGATGAAGAACTGGTTGTCCCAATCCTGACCTGTACCAATACCTTCTTCGCCGTCCTGTGGAGTATCTGGTTCAACACCTTCGCCAGTCTTAGCAGGCTTCCAGTCACGCTCAACAGCGTTTACAACAACCTCAGTCTCATTTGGCTTAATCTCAATTGGTTCTTTATCTTCCTCACCATAAAGCTTTACGAAAGCAATCTGATTAATCTTATCATCGATACCAATCTTCCATGCACCAGCAGCAGGGAGCTTAATCTTCTGCTTTGCGCCTGATGTATAGTTAATCCAACCGTCAGGGTCGTTAACGACTGTACCGACAGGCTTGAGTGTATTTGACTGGAATGCCTTGTCGTTACCACGAACTGTAGAAATCATGATTTCATTTACCCATGTATCAGGATTTTCACTACCTATTACAGCAACCATAGCATCCCATTCTTCATCGTACTCAAATGGAATAGCGTTTGTAAAATCGTAATTAATAAGCTTGCTTGCGTTAGCACCTGCAACGAAGAAACCTGTCTCAAGTTCCATTTCTTCGAGCTTGATGTCGTCGAAATAGAAATCTAAGTCTTCTGTGTAAATCTCCTGACCCAAGTTGAATGCGATAGACTGAGTTCCAGCAGTTGAAGTGAACTGCTTCTCAATTGTCTGCCAGTCTGTTGTGAAAGTGAGATCACCAAGCTGACCACCATCAAGATAATCACCAGGCATCCTATGACCCTGAGTAGAAACCTTTACGTTCTTAGAAGCCTTGTACTTGAAAGAAATCTTAAGAGGTTCGCCATCCTTAAGAGCTCTTGGGAATACAATGAAGAACTGGTTCTGCCAAGCGTTATCTGGCTTTGGATCGCCAGCGCTGTACGGAGTACCCCACTGCTCACCATCCTCATCCCATCTGAGGACTGGGTCAACTGCCTTAGCGTGAACAGCAAACACCTTGCTGCCATCAACTGTTTCAATGTCAGCAGCGTGAACCTGACGGGCACCATTCTCGTCAAGGTGCATGCCAAACTCCTGTGACTGAGCACATGGAATTTCACCATATTCACCTTCTGCATCACCATTTATAAGCATGTTCTTCCAAGTAACAGGCTGAGATTCATTCTCCTCATGAGTGATAGTAACAGACTGGAAAGAAACAGTACCTACATAATGACCAAACTGGATCATCAAGAAGTTAGAGCTATACTTAGCTGCACCTTCGATAACGTACTCCTGATACTCAGGACCAACAGTGATCTGGCCTTCGATACCGCCGCTCCAGTCACCAAGCTTGTAGTTGACAGCAGCATTACCGTCAGCCTTGGCAACGATTGTCATCTTGTAAGTTTCATCTACATCAAGACCAATGCCTGAGAGAAGAAGGAACTGGAAGTCCCAGTTGTTGTCAGTTTTAGCTGGGTTAACACAGTGAAGACCGTCTTCGTCAGCTGTGAACAATTCATAGTCCACAACATCACCTTTCCAGCCAAGGGTTGACTTACCCTTTTCGGTGAAATCAACTGAAAAGTCAGTGACTTCCTTCGCTTGCGCTCCAAAGAACATTGTCAGAAGAGCTACGAGAGTAAATAATCTTTTCATAGAAAAAGAATTAGGTTAATAAAAGTGATTGATATTTGTTAATATTTTTTTTTGCGATAAGTCTGTATGTTTACAGCAAAATTGTTGAATTTACGAGTGCAAAGTTAATCAAAAGATTTCTTTCCTCCAAAATAATTGCAAGAAAAAAAGCCTTTATGTTCCCTAAGCATACATAATATGTTTCAAAATAAGAGGAAGAAACAAATTTTTCCATTTTTAGAGGTGCGGTGAGAATACCGCACCTCCATAGACTTATTTTCCGCTGAGTGCGTCACAGAACGCCTTGTAGGTTGCAGTGCGAACCCAGTCTTTTGTCTTAGGATGAACAGCCCAAAGACCCACTGGATCACTTGAATCCTGAAGATTACTCTTGCAGATACCAGCCTGCTTATCCGGCGAAATTGTGTTCATATATGCCTTAATGACATAAGCATTGTAATCAGCGAGTTTCTGACGCTGCTCATCGGTGATGTCCTTAGCACTAACATTGCCACCTTCCGCATTCTGGTACTTGATATCAAAGTTAGACAGACGGATAAGCTTTCCTGTAGCAGCAAGGTTCTTGAGAAGTTGGTCGATAGTAGCCTTGTTCTCGGCTTGCTTTGCTTCATTCTCACTGTAGATGAGGTTCAACTTGGCATTGATACCATCAATCTTTGCTCCGTTCTTTGTCCATACATCAATCCAGTAGTTTAAGCTTTCCAGCTTCTTCTGGTCTTCAAGACCTGTCTCTGCGATGAAGAATGTAAGGTCAGAAGCTTTGCCACCATGCTTTTCATAAGCAGAGATTGCAGCCTTTGAGACCTCAGAACCATAATACTCACTTCCGAGAGCATCCTGCCAGAAGATCTTGTCTGTAGAATGCTTAAGGTCGTAGTACTTGCCATCCTCAATTTCTGCTTTGCTATTGATAGCTTCATCAATGAGATCAAATGTCTTGATGAGTCCTGCATTTGTTTCCATGAAAGAGTCGCACCATTTCTTTACAGCGAAGTGAATAGTGTCGTTCTTCTCCTTTTCTGTCTGCGGACGGTGGTTGTCAGGGAAGTAAGACATATGCACATCTTTGACATAAATGACAGAAGAACGAGTGTTCTCAATTGTAAAGAAGCCTTCTGTAGCATCTTCTGCACATCTGCCTTCAGCGGTCAGTTCTCTCCATTCACCTCCTACGAAAGTCCATTTTCCATCGGAAAGGTTACCGTCAATCTTCTTACCAGCAAAATTAACAGTGAAAGTAGCATTCTTACCTGCATCTACCTTTACACGGAAAACAATCTTGTAGTTAGCACGAGGGTCAACATCAAAACCTTCAAGAATGCGGACATTGGCATTGGTTCCAATCTGAAGAGCCTTTCCACCCTCATAATCCACGATGCTTGCCTTACCCTTCTCAATTGCGCTTGCTGGAATTGTAGCTCCCGGTGCAGAATAATCTTCTGCTTTACCTTCAGTTTCCACAGCTGGAACCTCAATAGGAGAAGTAAGGTAATTAAGCCATCCGTCAGCCTGATTAGCATTCGCAAACAACGGGCTACCATAAATCTCGCAACCGATAGTCTTCGCATGAGAAACGAAATCTATCATGTCCAGGAAGTTCATGATACCTTTGTTGTTCACGATCTTACCTGCCATCAGCGTATTTCCGAGCGTGACATTGTCAAAGTTTGAAATAGCTGCTGCATGAATAAGATCCTGCTTGTTGAAGTCCTTGATGTTCACTGTTGCGCCAAGAGACATGTTAGGGTATTTTTCTTTGTCAATATATGACTTAACAGCCTCTAAGTCACCGTAAGGTGATTCTATTACGTCTGGATCTGGCTGTGCAGTGAAATCATCTGTGACATTGTAGTCAGCACATGATGTCACCAATGCTCCAGCAGCCAAAATCATGAGACCATTCTTAAATAACTTTTTCATAGCTTAAATCTCCAATTATGGTTTTACATATTTTGGTGAGAAGAACTCTTTCTTGTTTGACTCACGGTCACGAACAACGAGTGTGTCATTTGTAGAAACAGTAATACCTTCTTTGTCGAAGCTAACATTGTATGCCAGACGAAGAATGTCACGAGAGACAGGCTGACCATTATTGTTTCCCCACTGGTAGTCCTTGTATTCAGTTCTGTCTGTTCCCTTCTCAATGTATTCTCCAGAACCTGTAACTGTTACGTTGTCTGAATATGAGCTAACAGTACATTTGTTGCCGTCGAATGTAAGAAGGAGCTTGCAATCCTTAGAACCACCAGATGTCTTGAACGATACAGGGAAGATAGCCTGCTTCATATTCTTTGTTTTGATAGAGCAAACTTCGTCATACTGGTTCACAGGATTCTCCTTGTAGTGCTCAACATCTGTTTTTATGAGCGACTCATCCTTGCGGATAACAGTACTTGTAGTTGAGCCTACTGTGATGACATCTTTACCGCGACGGATATACTTGCCCTGCCATGGGTTCATGTACTTAATACAATAGAGCACGAAATCCTTAGGATATACCTGCCATTCAGAGTCAACGTAGTTCTGGCGGTCTGGTGTATGACCAACACGAGGAGTTCCGCTGAGGATATGGTCAATGCCTGTGACGCTCTTCATGACAAGAGGAATAACGTATGTATTGTCAATAGACTTCTCGTCATTGAAGAACTTCTCTGTAAGCTGCACTTCAACATTGCCTCGCAAATCACCATTGTAAGGAATGGTGTTTGAAGCAAGGGTGTAGTAATCGGCTGGCATAGGAGTTACCTGAAAGGTTGGATTGCCACCTTCATCTACGAAATAAAGGTTGTTACAGAGATTGTTGTCAACAGCTATCTCAACGAATGCGTTGCGTCCGTTGTAGGCACCACCCATTGTTGACCATATCTGACACTTGTGCGCTTTGTCAAGGGAGTTGTCATAAATGTCATTGCCAAGTATGATAGTACGTACAGGGAACTGATATGCGAAGTAGGCAGTAGTACCTCCTTCATAGTCTGGGAATACCTTGTCATCATTGTAGCAAGATGCCATGGTGAGAGAAAGAGCTCCCAGCGCTGCGCCATATATATATTTAGTTAATTTCATATAATTATCAATTATAAATTGTCAATTATCAATTTGTAATTACTTCCAACCCTTGTTCTGCTTCAGATTACTCCACTTGAGAATTTCCGTATTAGGAATAGGACCATACCACTGATATGAGCTATCAAATTTACGGTCTTCAACGTCAATGACTGTGTAGATGAGCGAGCCATCTGTCTTGTTTGGATCAAGTGTAACTCTCATACCCTTGACAGACTCGTTAAGAGGCATCATCCAACGACGAAGATCCCAGAAACGCTTGTTCTCGAAGCAGAGCTCAAGACGACGCTCATTGCGGATGAGTTCTGTCATCTTATTCTTGTCGCTTGCACACTCCTCAAGGTATTCGTCCCTTTCAAGAGGCACTCCATCAACGTCTGCAGGAATACCTGCACGTTTGCGGATAGCCTTGATAATGTCGTAAGCAGAACCTACTCCAAGACGATCATCCTTAGGTCCCCATGCATCGTTAGCAGCTTCTGCGTAAGCGAGGAAGATTTCTGTGTAGCGAATACGTGGATAGAAATGATAGTAGTCAGAGAGGCTAGCACCACTGATAGCAGTCTTTTCGTAAAGAAGCTTCTTAAGGTAATAACCAGTTCTTGTCTTATTGTCAGACTCGCCGATGTTATCAAGCATCTTGCCTTCTTCGTCTGGCAGGTCGCTACCAGTAGATATCACCTTGTCATGAAATACTGATCCATGATAAACGATATACTTGGCAAGTCGTGGGTCGCGATTTGCGTATGGATTCTGTGGATCATAGGTTGACTTTGCATGGTCTTTAGGGAAACCGTCCAACATTGGGAATGCGTCAACGAGATTCTGAGAAGGGTTGATGTTTCCTCTTCCATACAGAGATGGAGGGAAATTGCTTGTTTCCTGATTATGGTCGATACTGCGGTCTGCTCTCCAAATGATTTCGTCCATGTCAGCATTAGCGTCGAGCCTTGTCTTTAATGAATACCAGACATTGCCTTGTGGATCAAGCCCCTTATCCTTGACATGCTCAAGGACAGCAGCACAAGCCTTGGCAGCATCTTCAGAAGAAACACCGCTCTTATCGCGATATGCAGGACTTGCAGCAAGAAGTGCAATCTGTGCCTTTACAGCTTCTGCAGTTCTTCCAGAGATGAGGTTCTTTGCCTTATTACCCAAGATGAGGTTATAATTTGATACCTGAGCCTCTTTACGATACTTTTCCGGTATCTGAGGAACGCTGTCGATATCGTTATAATCTAAAGGCAGAAGAGCAATGGCACTGTCACAATCTTCAAAACACTGCTTCACGCACTTTGCGAAAGTGGCACGTGGCTGGTTGAAATCAGAGCTTGCATCCTCTGGCTCAATGAGCAATGGCACACCGTAAAGTTCACCATCGTCAGCATAACCTGCATGTGCCTGAAGGAGGTGATAGTAGAAAATGGCACGAAGACCGAATGCTTCACCCTTGAGACGATCAATGAACATCTGCTGCTTAGAATCAGCACTTAACGCCCACTTTACCTTACTTACGTTTCTGAGGAAGAGGTTGACATACTGAATACCGTCCTTACAAGCCACCCACTGTGACATTGGGTCATTTGTAGAAGCCCAAGTACCTGTTGTCATCGTTCTGAACGCATTATCTACATTGGAAACAGCGTCGTCTGTAGCTATATCGGTTTCTGAGACAGATCTGTAAGGCAGGCGACTGTAACCATAAATAAGAAGGCCATGGGCATACTTTGCCTCCTCATACATGTCTTCCTCCTGACGGTTGTTTTCTATCGCTGGCTCAAACATGTCGTCGCATGAGCAGCAGAAAGCGAGGATACCGATGAAAGATAATATGATATTTCTTATTTTCATTTTCTTTAGTTTTTAGAGAGTTACCTTAACACCGAGATTATAGAAACGAGTCTGAGGAGCATAGCCAACGCTTGTTTCCATCAGTTTGCGTTCCTTTGAAATTGTGAGGAGGTCGTTTCCATTGATATAAAGAGTGAGGTCCTTCACCCACTTGCCTTTCCACATTTCCTTAGGGAAATCGTATGTGAGCTGTACCTTGCGGAGATTAAAGCGGTCTGTGCTGTACATCCAGAATGTAGAACCCTGAGCATTGTTAGCGATGGCCTGAGACGAGAGACGAGGGTGAGTAGCTGTAGCAGCTGTCTCTGGAGTCCAACGTCCACGAGCATTTACAGAGTACTTGTCATCACCGCTCATGTAGTAGTATGAATTGTTCTTCATTGCGTAAGCGCCAAACTGACCATTACCAACCATGAAGAATGTCCAATTCTTGTACTTGAGAGTAAGGTTGAAGCCAAGAGTTGTAGGAGCACCATAAGCACCATTCTTACCGAGGTAAACCTGATCCTTTGTATTGACGCTTCCATCGCCATTGACATCCTCATACTTCAAGTCACCTGGCTGGATTGTACCACCGATACCTGGCTTAGGGAGATCAGACTTCAACGTATATTTTGTCTTGCCATCAGCAGTTGTTGTAGCATCAAAGTCGTCAAGTGTGTAGAAACCTAAACACTTGTAACCGAAGATGTTATCAAGAGGACGACCTTCTCTATTCTGGTATTCCTCTGGCTGTGTCTCATCAAGCACTTTGTTTTTGCTGCTGAGTAATGTACCAACTACACCGAGCTTTGCGTAAACCTTACCGAACTGCTTCTGTGCAGAAACGCTGAAATCAAGACCATTGCGGTTAGTGATGTTATAGTTAGTAGCAGTAGCGAATGAACCTGCGCCACCAGAAGATGAACCCTGCAAGTGTGAAGGGAACATAGATGGATTCTGGACGATGTAGCCTGACATATCCGTATCAAAATATGTCAAGTCAACATTGATAAGCTTGTTGAAGAAAGAACCACGGATGCTTGCAGACTTCTCCTTGCGATGGATATAGTCAAGAACAGGGTTGCTACCTACAGAAGAGTATGTGCGATCCGCAGTAACGCCTTCGTTCCATGAGAAGCCCGATCCGCCCTGCGTCCACAAAGCCTCATAGATATAGAAGTACTGACTGCCCTTATAGACATCCATATCCTCGTTGAGATCGCTGTATGAAGCGCTGAGGAGGAGGTCGTCAACGAATGTGCCCTTCATGAAGTTTTCCTTCGCAATGTTCCAACCCAAAGTCACTGATGGAGAGAGGGATTCGCGATTGCCCTTAGGAAGACGAGCAGAGTGTACACCTGCCATAGAGAAGTCAGCATAGTAACGTCCCATGTAATCGTAACCAGCCTGAAGACCGAGGTTTGCATTAGCATAACGATGGTATTCACCACTAGACGTTGTAGTGTACATATTGGCAAGAAGCATACCTGTTACATGGTGCTTCTTGGCAAAAGTATGCTCATAATCGAAATGACCGTTCCAACTGATAGTCTGACGGTATGCTGTATTGGTCATGTTCATGTGACCAGTGATACGCTCGTCACCCACCTGCTGCAAAGCAACAATCTGGTCATTTGTGCTATAGTTACTCCATGTAGGCTTGAAGATGGCATAAGAGTTGCTGTATTCAAGGCTATAGTTTGCTGCATAGTCAATAGCGAACTGAGTCTTGAACGACAATCCATTGACGAATTTGTTAAGGTCATAGATGATGCCTGCGTCAAACTGGAACTGACGGCTAACATCTGTTGACTTACCACCAAAGTAGCAGTCTGCAATGATATTCTGTCTTGTTACATCAGTACCACCAGGGAAATACTTTCCGCCAAGAAGATTGATTGATTTTCCTAATGTTTCAAGAGCCTTTGTTGCATTAGGATCTACCAATGAAATAGGAATCAGCGGCGCTGCGTTCTCCGGATAGTTTGGACGCATTCTTGATGCTTCTGCCCAGAAATCACCCTTGTTCTTATTGGCATTGTAGAAAGTTGCGCTTGCGTTAGCGAAACCCTTGATCATCTTGTTAACCACAAGGTCAACATTACCACGAACACTGAAACGGTCAGTGTAGTTATCCTTTGCAGGACCGAAGTTCAGGAGGTCTTCGTTGCGGTAGTAGTTGATATTTGTGTAGAAGTGAGCACGAGTACCACCACCCTGAATCTCCAATGTAGCATCAGAACGGTTATACATCTTACGTACATATTCATCTGAATAGTAGTTGATGTTTGGATAACGGTATGGGTTAAGTCCTGAAGCGTGGTTGTAGATGTCCTGCTTTGTGTACTTAGGATCCTTACCGTCATTAGCGAGAGCTTCGTTGTAGAGAGTCATGTACTCAGCAGAACCGAGATACTCAGGGAATTCCTTTGCCACATGGAAACCAGTGTTTACATTGGCCTTTATCTGGAGTCCATCAACCTTACCACGTTTTGTTGTGATAAGGATAGCACCCTTGGCTCCCTTTGAACCATACAATACTACAGCTTGAGCTCCTTTGAGGAATGTAATCTGCTCGATTTCTGAAGGGAGAACGTTGTTTGAAGGACGCTTTATACCATCAATGATAACGAGAGGCATGTTGCCATTATCGTTGTTATCAAGGCGGTCATTGTCCATTCCCCAGAGGTTGTTGCCATTCCATCCACCAACGAGAGCATACATGTCTTCCAAACTACTCATCGTGTAGTCCTTCTTCTGCAGCTCCTCCATGTCAACGTAAGAGATGCCTCCAAGCAGATCGTCTGCATCCTTGTCGCGGAAAGCAACGTGAACTTTCTTTTTTGCCACAAGGGAGTCAGTATCGTCGGTGGTCTGAGCATTGACCATCAAAGGCGATGCTGAAAGCATGGCAAAGAGAAATATTTTTGATTTTATATTTTTCATATAGATTTTCTTGCTAATCAATTAAATATTACCATCCTGGGTTCTGTTCAAAACCGACAAAAAGATAAGTATCTTTGTCTGGGATTGGGAACCAGTAGTGCTTACTTTCCAATGGTCTTGTGATAAGTTCCTTTCTAGTGAATTTCGCAACCTTAGCATTCGCTGGGTCGTTACTCTTATACCAGCTATCCTTTTCTACACGCTCAAACTCATGAGAGTATTTTGTTGTGTAAGGAGGCTCTGTAAGGAGAAGCCAACGCTGAAGATCGCACCAGCGGAAGCCTTCAAAAGCAAGCTCTACTGCACGCTCACGACGCACTTCGTCAATGAAGTGTTCTCTTGTGTCAAGGAACTCAGGCTGAACCTTTGCCATTGTGAACACATCAGTGTTCAGACGCTTACGAAGTTCGTTTACAGCGTCAACCGCTGACAATTCACAGTAGTCAAGATTATCCTTAATATCTGCTGTACTATTTGCCAAACCAGCCATAGCCTCAGCATACATCAAATAAATGTCAGCAAGACGCATGTAAGGGAGATAGCAGTGGAAATTGTAATCCCAATCGTACCATCTATCACCTTCGTTCATCTGATGAGGAACGAGCTTCTGGATGAAGTAACCTGTGCTACTTCCGTTCTGCAAGCTACGCATAGCACCGCCTGTATAGAGCTGGCAGTACTCAAGATCCTTCTGAGCCTGGTTGAAGTCAGTACCAGAAGTGTTGAGAACGTAGTGGAAACCGTCAAAGACGATGTCGTGGTAGAAGCGAGGGTCACGATCCTTATATGGGTGCTCTGGATCCCAACCTGACTTTGGATTCAATACCAACTTTCCATTCTCAACGAGATAGATTGGCTGTCCGTTCTTCATTCCGTACTGGTCAATAAGGTTCGCTGTAGGATGATGGATAATGTTATCATGAGCTACAAGACCTGCAACCTTAGGACCAAAGATCTTTGAGCAGTTCCAGTTTGAAGTATTTCCATCTGGAGAGAGTCCGCGGAAGATTGCTTCTGTTGAACCAGGAAGACGCCAACCGTTCTTTACAGTATAGAAGATGTCAGAGTAACAGTTTTCTGCGCTTTCGTTCTTCTCATGGTCATAAATATTATCATAGTTGAAGCCAACGAGCTTATACTTTACAGTTCCGTGCTTAACCATATTAAGAACTTCGCCGAAGGTAGCAGCAGCTTTTCTACAATAATCTACATCATAATCGTAAGTCTTACCGTTAGAGCTTGCACCAATGAGGTCAACTGATCCTCCTGTCTTTGACTTCTCGAATTCCTTCATGAGTGGTGAGCCTGCCCAAAGGTAGCACTTACCAAGGTAGCAGAGTGCCATGAACTTGTTGATACGCAATTCGTTTTTACCTTCTGTCTCCAAACCTGCTGGATTCTCGTCCCAGTCCAAAGGAAGGAGGCGGGCTGCCATTTCAAAGTCTTGTGCACAACGATCAGCACACTTCTGGAATGACAAACGTGGAATTTCGTCTATATCGAAAGCGTCAAGAGTCTTATCAATGTATGGAAGACCTCCAAAATAGCACATGAGTTCGAAATGCCACCATGCGCGGAAGAAATACATCTGTCCGAGAAGAAGGTCTCGCTGTTCGTTAGTACCAATCATAGACTGGATGTTCTCGATACCCATGTTACACTTACGAATACAATACCATGCATTTCCCCACAAAGAACCATTCTGTCCGTTGAGCCAACACTGGTTATTGCTTATCCAGTTGCGATAGTTACCAAGGTCCACCTGATGATCCATGTGTGCATAGCCTTCTGTGTTATGCACGGCATCATCGCCGAAGTTCCATGAGGTACAATAGTTGACTTTCTCCTTGTCAGGAATCATACTATAGATTTCCTCAATATATCCCTGGAAGTTGCGGTAGTTCTTAAAAGCTTCGCCTTCGGCAATGATGGCTTCCTTCTCCTTGTCAAGCCATTCTGTGCATGACGTAAAGGTTGTAACGCCAGACAGAAGGAGCAATGAACCGCATAAAAGGGACTTTATGTTATTATAGTATTTCATATATATAAATGTGCGCGATTAAATATTAAGCTTAATACCGAAGTTGTAACGTCTAACAGTAGGGTAAGCACCACCACCGCCGCTGTAACCGTAGTTACTTTCACGGTCGTCAGGCATCTTTGTGATGAGGAAGAGGTTGTTACCATTGAGATAAACCTTAAGGCTTGTGAAACCAATCTTCTTGATCCATCCCTTAGTCCAAGTGTAAGCCACCTCTACATTCTTCAGACGGAAATATGAACCATCGTAGAGATACTGTGTACCGTCATTGTATGAAACCTGAGTTGTAAAGCGAGGTACAACAACTTCGCCATCGCCATCTACTGGGTTCCACCATGTACCATTATCAAATACAGTAAGAAGTCTGTTGTTGAATGAAGGGAGACCTACGTCACGAGTTACACCACTTACGCCATACAACTGAGCGAAGACGCTGAAGCCCTTCCAATCCCAACCGATTGTAGCATTGTATGTATGCTCAGGGTTGCCAGTGTAACCGTAAGGAGCCTGGTCGTTTGTTTCGTCAACCATACCATCGCCGTTGAAATCCACGATGTAGTGGTCGCCGATGAGAACCTGGCTGTCATCCTTTTCGCGAGCTGGCACACTATAGAGTTCGTCGTAAGTACCAATGAAGCCATTGTCAATGAACGACACATACTGTCCCTGAGAATATCCCTGAGCCTTACGATAAGAAGGAAGCAATGCTGGGTCGTCCTTGACGATAATCTTGTTGCGCGCAAAAGTGTAGTTGGAATTTACCCAGAAGCGCATACCATTCTTGAGAACCTTGTTGAAACGAAGTTCAAACTCAAAACCTGAGTTCTTCATCTCACCCTTGTTGATGTCAGGAGTTGTAGCTGCACCTAAGTAAGAAGGTACAGAACGGTTGCCACCGGAAATGAAGATGTCCTTACGGTCATCACGGAACCAGTCGAAACTACCAGCAAACATACCGCCAAGGAATGAGTAGTCAGCACCCAAATTGTACTTTACTACTGTTGCCCAACGGAGATCAGGGCTGGCAATAACGGATTCCTTATAGCCAGTGAAACCATTACTAAGACTAGGGTCCATCTTGTATGGACCAATAACTGCCCAGTCGTTCATGTATGCCCAACGTGCTCCGGCGTTGTCGTCACCGATCTGTCCGATAGAACCACGTATCTTGAACATGTCTATGATTCTCTTAACCTTGAGCCACTGCATGAATTTCTCTTCAGAAAGCATCCAGCCTGCTGCACCTGAGCAGAAGAATGCGAAACGGTTCTCTGGAGAGAACTTCTGCGAACCGTTGTAAGCACCGTTGAACTCAGCGAAATATCTGCTCTTGAAATCGTATGTAGTACGGAACACCCAGTCCTCACGACGATTCTCAAGGGACGCATTGCCAGCATCAATACGACGCTTCCAGTTGCCCATTAAAGAAATGTTGTGGTCAGCAAACTGACGAGACCAGAAGAGCTGGAGAGACATTTCTGTTGCACGGAATGTAGAACTTACAGAACCTGCCTGATGTGACCAGTCACGATTCTCATAGAAGTCGAAACCTGTATCGTTGAAAATAGAGGTTTCATAGTTCATCAAGCCTACTTCAGGAAGCATGTATGCTCTCTTTGACTTGTGACCCTCATTAGAAATACCACGTGTACCTTCATTGAACTGGTTGTCCCATGAAATAGTACCACGTGCTATAAGTCCCTTGGTTACGAAATCAAGGTTCTGTTCAAGGGCAAAGTCGGTAAAGACTCGGGTCTGTGTTCCCAATTCAAAACCAGAGTTTGCTACATTCATTGGAGAGTTAGCAATATTTGATACGAGTGGATAGTAACCCCATGAACCATCGTTGAACTGTACAGGGAAGAGGTTTGGAGCCATACCGTATGCACCCGCCCAATTCTGCTGCTGGAAGAACTCGCCACTATTACCGTAATAATAACGTGGAGTCTTCTTCTGAGCATTAGAACCTGCGAGGTTCACCTTGAACTGAGTAGTCTTTGTGATCTGGAAGTCAAGGTTTGAGCGTACATTCAAACGATTGTATGCATAACCACCTTCGTAACCCTGATGGTTGTCCCAGATCTTTGTCATATCGCCTTCGTTTTGGAAGTCAAAGGCTACGAAATACTTCACAAAACTTGTACCACCAGAGATATTAAGGTTAGCATTGTATGATAACGCATAATCCTTGAACATCTCTTCCTGCCAATCGACGTTAGCATAACGCTGTGCCTGGCTATAGTCGCCAAGATACTTGCCGTCAGCATCATACTGTGGTTTTACTTTTGTATCTTGATTACGGAAAAGATTGATAAATGTCTGTGGACGGTAGAATTCCCAAGAAGCATCACCACCTATGGCAAGTTCGTGCTCAATGGCCTGGTTACGGTAGATGTAACCATCGTATGAGTCATACTTACGTGGAAGCTTTGACACAGCCTTCAAAGTGGCATTGAAACCGACATCAATGCGTGCCTTACCCTCCTGACCACGCTTAGTGGTGATAAGGATTACACCATTAGCACCTTTCACACCATAGACGGCTGTTGCAGATGCGTCCTTCAATACAGAGATTGTAGCGACAGATGTAACGTCAACTGACTTGATTTCACGCTCAATACCATCTACAAGCACGAGAGGCTGAGCGTCCTGGTTCCAAGCAGCAGCACCACGAATGTAGATTCGAGGGTCTTCTTCACCAGGCTGACCTGTAGAAGCAATTGTTGCAACACCAGGGAGGTTACCAGTGAGAGCTGCACCGACACTACCGATACCGGCAGCACGCTCAAGCACTTCACCAGTGGTTTGAGTAATTGCACCGACAACCGATGCTTTCTTCTGTTGGCCGAAACCTACAACCACAACTTCTTCCAGCTGTGAGTTGTCTTCTGTAAGAGTAACCTTGACTTCCTTACCCGGAGTAACAGAAACCTCCTTAGAGTTCATACCGATGTAGGAAACGACCAAAGTTGCCTTACCTGAAATGTTCAGCGAGAAATGACCGTCAATGTCGGTGATGGATGCGTTCTTCTGGTTTCCCTTCTGAACTACACTTGCACCGATAACGGCATCGCCATTCTCATCCAATACCGTACCTGTCACCTGGTCACTTTGCGCGAAAGCAGAAGCAGTGGCTATCAGGGAGAGCATCAGACTGCAGAGAAATCTACGAAACATTTTCATAGTTTTTTCCATTGCACGTTAGTTTTTTTAAGATTGGTTATTATTAATTTTTAATTTTTGCTGGTTAAAAAGACGCTGCAAAGATACTAACATCTTTAGATGTAAGCAAATATTCGCCGAATAATATATATATTACTTTGATACATTATTATATTAAAAAACAACAAGTTTCTTTGCACAGGAAACACGCGTTTTTTGCAAAGAGTTGATTTTCAGCATGATATTAATCTTTAACATTTTTGCGATTTTCAAATCTTAATAAAATTTAATAAAAAGCACAAAATGTTAAGAGAAGTAGGCATTTTCGGCAATTTTTAACCAAACGACAAACAAAAGTCCACCATCAATTCTGCGCCGTTCGCATGGTTTCCCCGGACTTCAACGAGCATTTCAAGGCACAAAAAGGGGGAACAACCTTAGCGGCCGTTCCCCTTATATTATATATTATGTACGCGCGAGAAGAATTATTCAAAATAGCTTGAACCATCGAAACAGTGAGTACAAATACTCTCCTTTGGAAGACCTATGGCATTCACGATAGTTTCAATCTTAGAGAACTTCAATGATGTAAGACCGAGACGGCGGCGGATTTCCTCTACCATCTTCAGGTGCTTCTCTGAATCTGTACGAGCATACTCTGCAAGATCCTTGCCGGCATCACCTTCGAAATCACGAATAACGCGACGTGTGATAAGTTCCATCTCGCTCTTTGAGGCGGTGAAGTTCACGTACTCACATGGATAGATCAGCGGTGGACAAGCGATACGCATGTGTACCTCCTTTGCTCCATTCTCGAAAAGTTCCTTGACATTACCCTTGAGCTGAGTACCACGAACGATAGAGTCGTCGCAGAAAAGAAGACGCTTACCCTTGAGCATGTCGTAGTTAGGAATGAGCTTCATCTTTGCCACGAGGTCGCGCATAGACTGATTGCTTGGAGTGAACGAACGTGGCCATGTAGGAGTATATTTAGATATTGTACGGTGATAAGGAACACCCTTGCCGATAGCATAGCCGAGTGCCATACCGATTCCTGAATCCGGAATACCGCAAGCGCAGTCCACTTCCGTATCATCCTCCTTACCCATAGCGATACCACAAGCCTGACGCATCTCTTCTACGTTCTTGCCTTCGTAGCATGATGTTGGGAAACCATAGTAGATCCAGAGGAAAGAGCAGATCTGGAGTTTGCGCTCTGGAGCACGGAGCTGCTCTACGCGGTCTGGTGTGAAGCGGAGAATCTCGCCTGGTCCTATGTAAGAATCAATGGTGAAGCCGAGATTTGGGAATGCTGACGACTCAGATGTAAGAGCCCAAGCACCATCTTTCTTACCTACGACAATCGGAGTTCTGCCCAAACGGTCGCGAGCTGCAATAATTCCGTTCTCTGTAAGGATGAGCATAGAGCAAGAGCCCTTCACCTTTCGGTAAACATTCTCAATACCATCAACAAAATCCTTACCCTGAGTGATGAGGAGAGCTACAAGCTCTGTTGGATTCGTCGTACCCTGAGAAAGCTCTGCAAGGTGATGATAGTTTGCCAGCTGCTCGGCTTCAAGTTCGTCAATGTTGACAATCTTTGCCACCGTAACGATAGCAAACTTACCGAGGTGAGAGTTGAAGACGATAGGCTGTGGGTCAGTATCAGAAATAACGCCGATACCAGCATTGCCCTTGAACTTGTCAAGATCATCCTCAAACTTTGTACGGAAATAAGTACTCTCAAGGTTGTGAATCTTACGGCAGAAGCGCTTTGATTCGTGGTCGTAAGTACACATACCTCCTCGCTTAGTGCCGAGATGAGAGTTGTAGTCAATGCCATAGAAAAGGTCTGTGGCACATGGATGTGTGGAAATTGTTCCGAAAAAACCGCCCATATTTTAGTTTTTTGTGTTATTACGAGCGCAAAGTTAAGGAATTATTTGGAAATAAGGAAACGATTACACATTTTTATATAATAATCTTAACAAAAGACAAAAGTGCAGCGTTAGGCAAACGATTTCTTCGTTTTTCTTGTCACAAATTTAAATGTTCAGCGTTATATAATCAAACGATGGCAAACAAACAACTCATATCAATCTTCTCAAACTTGCGGCAAAGACTGCGACTGACGGCTGGCAACATTGCCGGCAAGGAGTCGGCAGACGATGCTATGCAGGATGCTTTCTGCAAATTATGGACGCATCCGAAGATTCCTGACGACGAGCAGCAGTTGGAGAAAATTGCCATTACTACGGTGAAGAACATAAGCATTGACTACCTACGGCAATCCAGTCGCCATCCTGCCGCGCAACTCTCTGGCACAGAACGCATAGAGACCGATGAAGGAAAAGAAACGGAAGAGCGTTTCAGGCAGATAAAGCAAATCATAGAAGGCCAACTGAACGAGACGCAACGGCGAGTGCTCTGGATGAGAGATTACGAGGATTATTCCTTCGCCGACATCGCAGAAGAGCTCGGAACATCCGAAGCCAATGTACGAAAGATTCTCTCAAGAGCCAGAAAGACAGTTAGAGAAATATATCAAAAACAAGAACAATGACACAAGATATCCACATATTAATAGAAGCTTATTTCGACTGCACACTCTCCGAACAAGAGGAACAGCAGCTGAAGCAGATGCTCGCCACGACGGAAGAAGACACCGCCGATGTGCGGGAAGCAAAGGCTGTGCTCGGAGTATTTGCCATGGAAAGAAAGCTTTCGAAAGGAGCACGCCCAATTCAGCATCCTACGAATTCCAGAAAGCGCATTATCCGTTACGCAGCAGCTGCCATTGCCGTCTTCGCCATCGTTTTCGGCGGCATAAAGTATGCTGAGTATCAGAACGATAACGCTTGCGTAATGTACATAAACGGAGAAAAGATAAGCAACGAAAACATTGTGTTTGCAAAGATGTTGGGACAGATGGATGACATCAGCGAAGCAGCTGATTACAACGATCAGACAATGTCCAAACAGCTGGATGACATAGCAAGTGTTCTTGAATAGTTTTCAAGGCTATAAGCCAAAAACTGAAAACCAAAAGCTAAAAACCACATTATGAAAAATCTACTTATATTAATAATGTTCGCACTTCCTGCCATCGCATTCGGCCAGAAGAACATGAACATAAACAAACTCTTCGATGGGCGCTATCGTGGCAACAAGCAGGTCACGGAGACTCTTGTCAAGGGCAAGAAGATGGAAGCTTTCGACCTTGACATCTACCATAGTCTTGCCATTGCAGATGCCTCACAGGTTGCAGAAGTAGAGCGACTGGTGCTTGAAGATGCAAAGAAAGCAGACCAGAAGGAAGTTTCTTACATAGGACAGAAGCTCTACTACGGATTCTACTGCTTCAACGGAAACACGATTCACCCTTTCCGCTACATCTTCTATCTGAACAAGATGCTCAAAGGCGGCAAGGAAGTGGTGGTAATCTATATGGACGGCTATGCTAACATGCAGCAGGTAAGGAAAATGTTGAAGAAATGATACAAAACTAAAAATATGAAAACAAAGATATTTATATTATTACTTTTCGTAACATCGCTGAACGCTATGGCGCAGAGCAGCGACTCTCTCGTCATTCGCAATGCGAAGAAAGTTGACGTGAAACGCTCAGAAAACGGTGATATTCAGTTGAATGTATTCGGCAAGGAAGGCGACGAAAGTTTCCGTTATTCCTACAAAGCTTCACAGGTAGAGCAAGTTGACACAGCCGACTTCGACCTTGATTTCTTCAAGAAAGAAGAGAAGAAACTCTACAAAGACCTCGGCAACACACCTAAGACACGCTGGTCGTTTGGCGGTCTGCACGCAGGAGTACTTGAAACAGAGGGATTTGGCCTGGGTATAGAAGCCGGTGTTCACAACTTATTGTGTTTCAACTATGCACCAATAAAGTTCGGTCCGCAGTTTCGTTCCGGCATAGGATTGTCGTCTAAACTATGGTTTGGCAAGAGAGATACATTCTACGATAAAGACGAGAACAACCACATCATGCAGCAACATCAAACTACCGTAAAGGGCATGTACAGCAGCCGCAGCACAATGCAGACAGCATCATTGCAACTATGCCAAGACATCTATCAGCCTATCGGTCGCCGTTGGTTCATAGGTGTGGGAGCTATAATCAATTGGAACATCAAAATGAATCTGAAAAACAATTATAAGTTGAATGGCAGTGAAATTACCGAAACCCTCCACAATCTGGACTACAAGCCGTTTACCGTGGATTGGAAATTCTTCGTAGGCACGCGCAACTACGAATATTATATAATGTATATGCCAGACAATATGTTCAAGAACAACAAGGGACCTAGGACCAGCGAGGTCGCTCTTGGCATAAGCATGTACTTCTAAACCATCGCTAAACCCCTAATTATCAGAAACCTACATTATGAAACAACATATCTTATCTACGATAATCCTTGCCTTCATGGCAACTATAGTTTTCGCGCAAAACGAAAAGAAAGACACCACAATGACTTTCCACGACATCGATTCCGTGGTCATTTCCGACAACGGCAAGCAGGTCAGCGTCAACATCAAAGGAGCGAAGAACGGCAAGGATGCTCAGTTCCTGCTGAACGAACCTTCAAAAGAAAACGAGAAGCAGAACATACAATACTCTACATCAATCAACGAGTTTCGTATTTACGACAAATGTTCCGACGATCCCACTAAGCCTGCATACTTCGTTTCATGCAACCTTGGAATCGACCTCGGCATTATTAAGAACATGTCTGGAGGGCTTGACGGGAAGGTAAACTCTCTGCAATCCATCGAAATATCTTGGCTCAACGCGTTGCAGCTAATTGCCAAGCTTCCTCATCGTCGCAATGCGGTAAGCCTCTCCCTCGGTTTCACTTGGCGAAACTTCCGTCGCACAGATGCGAAACGCTTCATTCCTACGGAGGATGAATCGTTCTATGTTTACTACTATCCCGAAGGCAGCAAGCCAAGCTACTCACGCTTCAAGGTGTTCTCCATCTCCGTACCTCTCCTTTGGGAACATACTTACAGGCAGGTAAAAAACAAGAAAGGCAAAACGGTAGGAAGTAATTTCCAATTAGGCGCAATACTCAACTTCAACAATTATTCATCATTATTGACAAAATACGACTTGAACGACAAGACTGTTGAAGAGGTTTCTAAGCTTGATGCACTCGAACCTATTTCAATAGATCTTTACGGCGCAATAGACCTCTGGAAAGGCTTGGGCATTTATGCCAGAACATCGCTTACAAGTTTGACGACACAACGCAATTATTATGATTATAAAACTTCAACTGCTTATGTTACTGGTACAGAGATGCGTCCAGTCTCTATCGGTGTCAAGTGGGGATTTTAAAGCTTGCCCGACGTCTCGTATGGATTTTTTTGAATTAATTATGAAAAAGCTATTTATTACATTGTTTATTAGCGTGTTGGCTCTTGGCTCTGCAAGTGCACAGGAAGAAGACGAGCGCATTCGTGACAAGTCGGTTTCCCTTGAACTCCTCGGTCCTTCAGTTTTGGTAGGTGCGACTTACGATGCTCGCTTCAAGGCGGATTCAAAGTGGGGTTATAGAGCTGGTGTAGGCTATGCCTATCTTTCCACCGTAGGTGGGCTGGGCGGTACTGATCGTCAGTATGCAGTAATGATGCCTCTTGGAATAAACTTTCTTCAGGGCGAAGGCAAAGGTAAACTTGAACTGGGTGCAGGCGTTAGCTTGGGCTTGACTCATGAGTCGCGCCCTGAATATCATTACGATAACATCGTAGAGTCAGACGGCAACATCCACTGGACATATATAGACCAAGATGGTATCTCAAAAACAGAATTCGGCTATTTCTTCTATGGTAACATTGGCTACAGACATGTATCAAAGAACGGTTTCCAGTTCAGATGCGGTATAAGCCCGATATTCAACATAAACAAAAAAGATTTCGACTTCGAAGTCTCTTGGCCATACATCTCTTTCGGCTACGCATTCTAAAACGTATTACAACAACAGCGAGCAGCAAAAAACGAAAAATATGTTACACTGTAGCACTGGGCTGGTTTATTAGACTGAATGTCAGTATGTTATGCAGTGCAACATACCCCCATTTATGTTGCACTAAGTTGCACAATATGTAGCACTAAACAACAATCAAAGCTGTTTGTCCTACAAATTCCCGCTCTACTTCCTTGGCTTCAGCAGCTTGTTCCTTTCTAGAAAATTATTTTTTCCTTATAAGAAAATAAATTTTTTCTTATAAGAAATCATACCGTTATCCTTAGCTTTACAAACCACAGGTTATTGCGGTTGTCTTTTTGCGCAGTTTAGGAAGGTCGCAGAGGCTGCGACTTTCCTGAAATTGCGGACAATAGTGTAACATATAGTGCTACTTAGTGCAACATATTAGGGGGTATGTTACACTAAGTAATACACTAATATTCAGCTAGTTAGGAAGCCACAGTGCTACAGTGCAACATATTTTTCAAAAAAAATTATCTTAGCCATAATGACAAATAACGATCATAAATACTAAAGCCTTTTGACGATTTCTCAACTACGCCATTCTTCACAAGGGCATTGAGAGCAAGCCTGACACTGCTGACCGCTGTTAGGTGATACCTATGCATGAAGTTTGTTTCGTATGGTTGTGCAACGGTGTCTTCTGTAGCCAGTGCAAGCAGAAGGCGCAATTGGCCTTTAGCAAGCAGGTCGCAATAGTCTTTATACACCGTCTCGCCTTCTGCTTTTATCTCTGAATAAACGTGCATAAGGGTTTCCATGCTGATGCTTTCGATATTCTTTGAATACAAACGGTTCATGATGTCTTGAATGTAATATGTGAAGCCATGGGCAAATGTATATACATTATGGAATATCTCCTCCGGCAATTCCTTACCTGACTGGCGCATCAGTCTTGCAGCAAACTCATAGTACACGTCCTCATTCAAAGGAGAAATGGACATGCGAGTAGTGCTTTGATAGAACGGTCGTCGTGGTGAACTAAAGATGTTTGCCATTAGATGCTGCTTGCTGCCTGCAAACACGAAGTGCACATTGGGAGCAAACTGGACAACAGAACGAATCAAGGCTTCAGTCCCTTTTTCCGGATATTCCAGAATCTGCTGGAACTCATCTATTGCGACGAAACATTCATGCCCACTGCTTTTCATGTATTCCAAGATTTCCTTGAACGAGGACTCGCTATGCTGTGGCTGAATGTCAAGAGATATAGTAGGAACTCCTGAATAAGGATCCATGCTAAACACTGGTCGGCAACTTTTGAAGAAAGTAGTTAGTTGCGTCATCAGTTTCTCTCCGAAACTATCCATTTTGCCAAGAATCTCCTTTGCTAAAGCTAATACAAAGTCACGCTGATTCTGTGTATTGTAGATGTCAATGTAGAAACAGCGGCGACTCTCATCCTCACTTGTGAGGAGATGAAAAGTATGATGTATAAGTCCAGTTTTACCTAGACGGCGTGGACTGATGAGTGCAACATTCCTACCGTTTATAAGCGCCTCTACGAGTTTTGCAGTCTCTGCCTCACGATCGCAGAAATACTCTGGACCACCGTAACCTAAAGTGAAGAAAGGATTAGTCATTGCAATTAAAACATAAAATATGAAACATAAAATATGAAATCCGACTGCAAAGGTATGTATTTTTATTAAAACGAGCAAATTATCCGACATTTTTTTGCTGTCAATATGGCAAATAGTACCACATTTGTATATTTTCTCCATTCTATGACGTCACGTTTTGTGCCGTACTAATAATTCTCCAATATCTCTTTTGCTTTCTCTCTTTGCTTTTTCCGCCTATAATGGAAAAGGTCGTAGAGCGTTTGGAGGATGTCTGTGCCAGAAGGACCTTTCTGTTTCAGCAGTGGGTCGGTAGTCTTTGGCAGGGCGAATTGCTTGGAGAGGGCGTTTCGCTGTCCCCAAACAACGACCTCATCTAGCGTGTGTTCCTTTGGAATAAGCCATACGCTGTCGGGAATATTTTCCGAACGGAGTTTTAATTGCAGGTGATTCTTGTTGCTGAAAATAGCAATACCAAAGGTATCCGGAATTATTGCAATGCCCTGATAATTAGTGACAATGGGCGTTTTGCATGTATCTATTCGAATATAGACATCACGAACCGGCAACCTAGACTCATAACTCATCACAATGATCTGGCGCTGCGCACGAACGGAAATGCACAGAGCAAAGGATATCAAAACAAGCGTGAAGAGAAATGGTTTCATTGGTTATGATGTAGGTTACGCAGATGCCTTTTGCTGTTGCAAAGTTAATGAAACTTAGTTTTCTTTCATAATATCCACAGGTGTTTTTAAGTTATATTCACAGAAAGGCATTCGCTATTAAAAGATTTTTACTTAATTATCGTTAAATCGCATAAGAAAACATGGATTTCTGCGTTATTATACTAAGATGAAAAAATTAACCCTTATACTACTACTTTTCTTGAATGTCATAGCGGCATTCTCCCAAAAAGAAACCCTTGACTGCCACAACATCATTATCGATGGCAGTCTTTCTGATACAGAAGCTGCGAAATCGCCGTTTATCTTCAACGATTTCACCGAAGCTTCCAAGCATTTCATTGACGGTACAGCCGACGAGCCGATGGTGGTTACCATCAAGCCATGGGTGTATTGGATAGATAATCCTAACGACACGACCGTCATGACGGGAAAGAACGGCAGAGCGCCCATTGGACTATATATAAAATGTGAACATCTGCAACTCATCGGCGCAGGAGAAAAGCCGCAGGACGTGGTGCTGGCATCTCGTCGCGGACAGACCCAGGGAGCCATCGGCAACTACACTATGCTGGACTTCACTGGCAATAATCTCGTCGTGAAAAATCTCACTATGGGAAATTTCTGCAATGTAGATCTGGACTATCCGTTACGCCCGGAGCTAAGCATGAAGAAGCGCAGCAATACCATCACGCAGGCTCACGTTGCAAACTGTCACGGCGACAATATCCTTGCCGAGAATGTGCGCTTTATCTCACGCCTTAACATGACACCTCTCGGAGGGGCTCGCCGCGTTCTCTTCAAAGACTGCCACATGGAAATGACCGACGACGCTCTCTGCTCTACGGGAGTCTATCTGCACTGCGATTTCGACTTCTACGGTCAGCGGCCTTTCTGGAACTCAGACACTTACGGTGCAATCTTCATCGACTGCGACTTCAACATCAAGCACAGCAGCATACAGTTCTTCTGCAAATCACATCAGGCAAATCCAGTGACGGTAATCAGCAGCCGCTATCATCGTGCGACAGCCAACGACAGCAAGGCATCATCCATGGACTTCGCCTCATGGTCGCCACAGCCTCCTACATGGCTTCGCGCTTACCAGTATAACAACACCTATAACGGCAAGCCGCTCAACGTAGGTTATTACGAATCATTCGGCAACTATATCTCAAAGCCATTCTGTACCATAAACCTTACGGAACAGGCTGTCCGTGAGCGCTTTAGCATAGAGAACATACTCTCCGACACAGCCACTCTCGCAACGGGAATACAAGTCCTCCCCCACTCCAGCAAGATTCAAACCAGGAAAGACTCTCTTCTTCTTTCGGCAAAACTCTATCGCCATTGCGGTCAGAAGGCTGGCTATGAGAAAATCTCTTGGCGCTTACAGCCTGGTTATGAGAAGTTTGCGAAGCTTGCAACTATCTCACAACCAAGCAATTCCGATGAGCAGAAGCAGAATATTATCGTAATGCCAACGAACGAAACTGACACTGTCCGCACCTTTTATATAGAAGCCTTCACCGCTTCAGGACTTGTCGGCGCCGCGGAGGTGACTGTCGCTCCTTCTGTTCTGCAGGCTCCTTCATTCACAAAAAAGCCCGTCATCACGACTCGCAACAACACTGCCACTGCAAGCTATCACCTTGACCTTCAGGGACGTAGAGATCAGTCTCTTATCACTTGGTATCGCTGCGTTGACACGAAGGGCACAAAGGACATACCTGTGGCAATCACACGAATGGACAACCCTTTGCAGAATTACACTATTTCGGAAGCCGACAACGAATATTTCCTGAAAGCCGTTGTCCAGCCAAAGCACATCCGCAGTGAGGCAGGAGAGCCGAAGGTATGCTATTCCAAGAAGATTAAGATAGCTGCAGGAAAGAGCACATCAGCAACTCTATCCACAAACTTCGACAATCTTCCAACCACAAATCAGCCAGAGATTATCCCTGGATTCTGGACTCTTGACGGCTATAAACCAGCCGACACGAACAGGCAGCCATGGGAAGTGGATATGTCTCACGACTATTGGACTTACGACAAAGGATTCAACGGTGCTGTAGGCTACGGACTGCTTCAAGACCAGAAAGGCGCCCGACTGCTCTATACTCCATGCCGAAAAGAATATGGAGACATGAGCGTTACATGGCAGGTGGATCCGACAAAGACCGGCGGACAGGGCTTCGGAAGTGCTACGGATCAGTATATGGATGTCTATATTAAATTTGACACAAAGACTCTCACTGGCTATGCGCTTCGCATAGAGCGAACCGTAAAATACGGAAATGCCGTAGATTTCACATTAATTAAATATGACAACGGAGTGGTTACGCCGCTGACAGAAAGCATTTCTTCCCCTTGTTATCGCACAGGATGCCAGATTGCACTTTACGCAAAGCGTCTTTCTGACAATGAAATGACCATTAGCGCTGACGTTTCCACATCAACAACCCTTCCAGAAACCTCCCTGCCAAAGTCGGTTCACCTTCGCTCTACCGTCGCTCCAAATGCGTTCGGCGGCTTCGGTCTGCAACACACAGGCTCTTGCGGCGAAAGCACAACCATGATTCATGGCGTGAAGGCTGAGTGGAAATAGTGTATTTTTGTTTCTTCAAACAAACACTTTTATCGCAAAACGTTTTTTCAAACAAACACTTTTATCAAGAAATGCTTTTCCGAATAAACATTTTTGCAAGGAAATTGTTTTTTTCAACAAACATTTTCTATCTTTGCAGCGCAATAAAATCATAAATAAAGTGTAAGAAATCATTAACAAGCGAACAAAATGGACACTCTCTTTCAATATTCCACTCGTCTCATTGCCGATGTTGACACCAGGTTCAAGCGGTATCTGTATGATGAAATAGATTGGAACAACCGTCTCATTGCCATTACTGGAAGTCGTGGTGTAGGCAAGACTACAATGCTCAAACAGTATGCCAAGGAGTATCATGACTATGCGAACGGTAAGGTTCTATATGTGTCGCTCGACCATATCTGGTTTGCTACCCATCGCTTGTTTGACCTGGCAGATGACTTTGTAAAACATAGCGGTGAGGTGCTCATTCTTGATGAAGTGCATAAATATTCAACTTGGTCGCAAGAGATAAAGAATATTTATGATTATCTGCCAAGTCTGAAGGTCATTTTCACAGGTTCTTCCTTGCTGAAGATAGCTAAAGGAGAAGGCGATTTGTCGCGTCGTGTGGCTGAATATCATTTGCAAGGAATGTCTTTTCGTGAATATATGATGCTTGAACATGGCAAGAAGTTGCCTGTTTTGTCTCTTGACGACATTCTAAAAAATCACACCAAGATAGCATTGGATATTACCTATGGCTATCATCCTCAGAACGATTTTACGGATTACTTGCAGCATGGCTATTATCCTTTCTATCAAGAAGACAGGAAACTATTTCACCAACGATTGCTGACAACCATCAATACAATTCTTGAAGTTGACCTCATGGCAGTGGAAAACATTGAGTTCGCTACGGTGGAACGTATGCGCAAGCTCCTTGCCATCATTGCCGAGAGCGTACCTTTTGTGCCGAACATTACTGAGCTGAGCCGCCTGACAAGTACTACTCGCCTTGCTATACTAAAATACCTGACACATCTGAACAACGCTAATCTTTTGATGTTGCTGCCGAAAAATGCGTCTGGTCTGAAACAAATGGAGAAGCCTGAGAAGATATTCTTGGGCAACACAAACTATGCTTATGCTTTTGGCGGCATAAGGACTGACATGGGAAATCTTCGTGAGACATTCTTCTTAAACATGCTTAGCCAAGGGCATAACGTGGTAGCTTCATCGGTGACGGACTTCCTTGTTGACTGCAAATACAGCTTTGAAGTTGGAGGAAAGAATAAGAAAAAAAAGCAGGTTGATGGACTTGACGATGCCTTTGTTGTGAAAGACGGCATAGAGACAGGTATTCGCAACACAATACCGCTATGGCTATTTGGGCTGTTATATTGATATTGGCTCTCTTTCATACAATTTAACGAGAGTCACACCAAACAACCAATTCGCGCCATCTGCGTAAAAGAAACCATTTCAGCATTGAGATGTTTCTTTCGCAGATGGCGCGGACATTGTTTTGCTTAAAAAAATTATCCTTACTTATTGTAAGCTGTTTCACCGTGCTCGTAGATATCGAGTCCTTCTTCCTCCTCACGGCGACCGCAGCGGAGTCCGACGGTGTATTTGATAGCGTTGAAGATAATCATACCCATAACGAAGGCGAAGGCTACTACTGCAAACGCGCCGAGAGTCTGTACTCCTACTGAGCATTCTGTACCGTTGAGCTCTGGATTTACGAACACACCAGTGAGGATAGTACCAAGAATACCGCCTACACCGTGAACACTGACAGCACCAACAGGATCGTCCACCTTGAGCTTCTTGTCGATGAAGCTTACAGAGAGACACATCACGACTGAAACGACAACACCGATTACGGCAGCAGCCCAGATGTCAACGCAGTCGCAACCAGCTGTGATACCAACAAGACCTGCGAGCACACCATTGCAAACCATTGAGAGAGAAGGCTTTCCGTCAACAAGCCAAGTATAGATGAGTGCTGCAATACCACCTGTTGCTGCAGCCATGTTTGTTGTGATCAGGATGTGAGAAACATGATATGCACTCTCACCTGTTACAGAAAGCTCTGAACAAGGGTTGAAGCCGAACCATCCCACCCAGAGGCAGAATACGCCGAGAGCACAGAGAGCGAGGTTATGACCAGGGATAGCGCGACTGTTCTTCTCCTTGTCGTACTTTCCTATACGCGGACCGAGAACGATGGCACCAGCAAGAGCGAGAGCACCACCAGCAGCATGAACGAGAGTAGAACCGGCGAAATCATGGAAGCCCATCTCAGAGAGCCAGCCACCGCCCCAGCCCCAATGGCCAGAGATTGGATAGACAATGGCAGAGATAAGCATAGAATAAACGAGATACATAGAGAACTTTGTACGCTCAGCCATTGCTCCTGAAACGATTGTAGCCGTTGTGGCACAGAACATTGTCTGGAAGATGAAGAATGCAGGAGCAGGAAGATTGTCGTTGCCGGCATTTGACATCCAGAAGAAACCGTCCCAGCCGAAGAGACCTTTATCGGCACCAAACATCAGGGAGAATCCCATTATCCAGAAAAGAACCGAACCGCACATAAGGTCGCAGAAGTTCTTCATCAGTATGTTTGCAGTATTCTTGGCACGAGTGAGACCAGCCTCAACAAGTGCAAAACCTGGCTGCATCCAGAACACGAGCATCGCTCCTAAAAGAACCCAAAGGGTATCAACGGCACTGAAGTCTGCCGCTGCAAGATATAATGTAGTCATAACATTCACAGATTTACGGATTTACGATTTACAGATTTTCCTGAAAACATTGAGTTTTTAAACCAACTACAGCTTGTCGGCAAGCACTTCATCGCCGTGCTTTCCTGTGCGTATGCTGTAACAGTCAATCATGTCGGAGACGAAGATTCGTCCGTCACCCACATCTCCTGTGTGGGCAATCTTAAGGATTACCGAAACTGTAGGATCCACGAACTGATCGCGGCAGATGATGGTTATTGCCACGCGCTCGATAACGTCTGTGCTGTACTGCACTCCACGATAAACTCTTTCCTGTCTTGCCTGACCGATACCATGCACGTCATGATACTCAAACCAGTCGATGTCTGAAAGCAGAAGAGCCTCTTTCACCTCTTCAAACTTTGTCTTCCTGATAATTGCTTCAATCTTTTTCATACATTCTGCCCCTTATTAACTCCCCTTTAGGGGAGGACTGTCACCGGGGTCTCTCAGTCTGTTCTATATATATTAATGTGTTGGCTATCAACTACTTGCGTTTTGACAGTGCAAAGGTAAGGGTTTTATTCCTGCAAATCATGCAAATTGTAAGTAAACTGGACTAAAAAAGTACATCCACTTACAATATCACCCCAAAATCACACTTTAAATTTACAATCCGTAAGCAAAACACACATTTCTGATTTCAAAATGCAAAATGGCCTTTAAATTAAAAATTCTGACGCGAAAAACACGCTTTACTCTCAAACAAAATCGTAATTTTGCACCCAGAAAACAACCAATATAAAAGCTAAATTGTAAATTTAACTATGTGTGGAATCGTAGCAATTTTCAACATTAAGGAGCAGTCGGAGGAACTCCGTCAGAAGGCTCTTCGTATGAGTAAGACTATCCGCCATCGCGGACCAGACTGGTCAGGCATCTATTGCGGCGGAAGTGCAATCCTTGCACACGAACGACTTAGTATTGTTGACCCTGAGAGTGGCAGTCAGCCGCTCTTCTCACCAGACAATAAGTTGGTGCTCGCCGTTAATGGTGAGATATATAATCACAAGGACATCCGCAGTGAGTTTGCCAGCAAATATCAGTTCCAGACTGGTAGCGACTGTGAGGTTATACTGCCGCTCTATAAGCAGGCTATGGAAACAGCTAAGGACGGTCAGCCTGACTTCACTGCTCTGCTTGAAAAACTCTCAGGCATATTCGCTTTCGCGCTTTACGACATTGAGCACAACGAGTTCCTTATCGGTCGCGACCCAATCGGCGTCATTCCTTTGTACATCGGCTTTGACAACGACGGCAAGGTTTATGTGGCATCAGAGCTGAAAGCCCTTGAGGGTCAGTGCGACACGTTTGAACCATTCCTTCCTGGTCATTATTATTCAAGCAAGGATGGCAAGATGGTGAAGTACTACCAGCGCGACTGGATGGAAGCACCTGTTCAGACAAATGGCGACGAAGGACAAGCCACAGAAGACATCCGTCAGGCTCTGCGTTCTGCTGTTAAGCGCCAGCTTATGTCAGACGTGCCATACGCCGTTCTTCTCTCCGGCGGTCTCGACTCTTCTGTCATCTCTGCCATTGCTGAGAGCTATGCTGAGCATCGTATTGAGGATGATTCCACAACAAAGGCTTGGTGGCCTCGCCTCCACTCTTTCGCAGTCGGCTTGAAGGGAGCTCCAGACCTTGCAAAGGCTAAACTCGTAGCCGACCATATCGGAACCGTTCACCACGAGATAAACTACACCATTCAGGAAGGTCTTGACGCCATTCGCGACGTAATCTATTTCATTGAGACTTACGACGTTACGACGGTTCGCGCCTCTACTCCTATGTACCTTCTTGCCCGCGTGATAAAGTCTATGGGTATCAAGATGGTGCTCTCTGGCGAAGGTGCTGACGAAATATTCGGTGGCTATCTTTATTTCCACAAAGCGCCTAACGCAGAGGAGTTCCACAAGGAGACTGTCCGCAAGCTCTCAAAGCTTCATCTCTACGACTGTCTGCGTGCCAACAAGTCGCTCTCTGCATGGGGCATTGAAGGTCGCGTGCCTTTCCTCGACAAGGAGTTCCTTGACGTAGCAATGCAGATGGATCCAGCACTCAAGATGTGTCCGGGCAAGACGATGGAGAAGAAAGTCGTTCGCGAAGCATTCCAGGACATGCTGCCACAGGAAGTGGTTTGGCGCCAGAAGGAGCAGTTCTCCGACGGTGTTGGCTATTCATGGATTGACACTCTGAAGAAGATCACTTCCGATCAGGTTTCTGACGAACAGATGGCACACGCTGCTGAGCGTTTCCCAATAAACCCACCACAGAACAAGGAAGAGTACTACTACCGCTCAATCTTCGCCGAGCATTTCCCAAGCGACAGTGCTGCAAAGTGTGTTCCTTCAGTTCCTTCCGTGGCTTGTTCTACAGCCGAGGCATTGGCATGGGATGAATCATTCAAGAACATGAACGACCCTTCAGGACGTGCTGTCTCAGGAGTTCACGAACAGGCTTATTAATTGTGCTTAGTGAGTAATTTCATAATGCTTAATCCGTAATTCACGATGGAACCTCTCAAGCATGAATGCGGCATCGTAATGATCCGCCTTATGAAGCCTCTATCATACTACCAGGAGAAATATGGCTCCTGGCAGTATGGTTTAAATAAGCTCTATCTGATGATGGAGAAGCAGCACAACCGCGGACAGGAAGGTGCCGGAATAAGCTGCGTAAAGCTGGAATGCGAACCGGGAAAGGACTATATGTTTCGCGAGAAAGCCCTTGGTTCAAGTGCTATCACGGAGGTGTTTCAGGCTGTTGGCAAGACTGTCAGCAACGATAGCGAGGCATGGCGTGGCGAACTGCTCATGGGACACTTGCGCTACTCTACTACGGGTAAGAGCGGACTGACCTTCGTCCACCCTTTCTTACGCCGCAACAACTGGCGGGCAAAGAACCTCTGCATCTGCGGAAACTTCAATATGACGAACGTTGACGAGGTGTTCCGGGAGATAACGAGCAACGGTCAGCACCCTCGTATATACAGCGACACCTACATCATGCTTGAGCAGATAGGCCACAGGCTTGACCGCGAGGTGGAACGTCTCTATCAGGAAGCCGCTGCCTCTGTCAATGACACATCCGAACCTCTTGCCATAACAAACTATATTGAGGACAATGTCCGCGTAGAGAATGTCCTTCGCACCTCCGCTCCGCTTTGGGACGGCGGTTATGTTGTTTGTGGACAGACCGGTTCTGGCGAGATGTTTGCCATGCGCGATCCTAACGGCATCCGTCCGTGCTTCTATTATAAAGATGAGGAAATTCTCGTTGTTGCCTCTGAACGTCCTGCCATTCAGACTGCAATGAACCTCCACGCATGGGACATAAACGAGCTTGCACCGGGCAACGCTTTGATAGTCAGCAAGTACGGCGATTTCCGCGTAGAAGAGATTCTGCCTCAAGGCAAGAACAAAGCCTGCTCTTTCGAGCGCATTTATTTCTCACGAGGAAGCGACAAGGACATCTATCAGGAAAGAAAGGAACTGGGCCGCGAACTCGTCAGTCAGATTCTCCCTGCCATCGACCACGACCTTGAACACACAGTTTTCTCCTATATTCCGAACACGGCTGAGGTAGCTTATTTCGGTCTGATAGAAGGTCTGGACAATTACCTGAACGACCAGAAGGCGCAGCTCATAGACAACCTTGCCCATGAGCCTGACTTCGAGCAGATTCACCGTATTCTCTCCATGCGCATACGCAGCGAGAAGGTTGCCATAAAGGACATCAAGCTCCGCACATTCATCAGCGAGGGAGACACCCGCAACGACCTTGCGGCTCACGTTTACGACATCACCTACGGCTCTCTCGTGCCGTTTGCCGACAACCTCGTCATCATTGACGACTCCATCGTTCGCGGCACCACGCTCAAGCAGAGCATCATAAAGATTCTTGACCGACTTCATCCTAAGAAAATCATCATTGTCTCTTCTGCGCCTCAGATTCGCTATCCAGACTATTACGGCATCGATATGTCAAGCATGGAGCAGTTCGTTGCTTTCCGTGCCACGGTAGCCTTGCTTAAGGACAGAGGTCAGGAGAGCCTGCTGACGGAGGTTTACGAGAGAGTGAAAACAGCCATCGCAGAAGGCGAAGGGAAGAAAGCAGCTGACGTTTTCGATGTGTCTTCGCCGGAAAGCAACCTTGTCAGCGCCATCTACGCTCCTTTCACTGACGAAGAGGTTTCTGCGAAGATTGCCGAACTCCTTACTCCAGACACGGTCAAGACTCCAGTGCAGATTATCTTCCAGACGGTTGAAGGCCTCCATCAGGCTTGCCCCAACAGCCCTGGCGATTGGTACTTTACCGGCGACTACCCTACCCCTGGCGGCTTGAGAATGCTGTATAAGTCGTACATAAACTGGTATGAGCACGAGCATAATTAAAGCAAAATAATTCGAAAACTCGAACAACCGAAACATCGAACAACCGAAACATCGAAAAGCTCGAAAAATCAAGAAATTCGAACAAAATCGTCAAATCATAAAATCGTCAAATCATAAAATGAAATATGTTTTCGTCACTGGCGGCGTAGCTTCTTCCCTTGGCAAGGGCGTTATTGCTGCCACTCTCGGCAGACTCTTGCAGAATCGCGGTTTCAAGATCACGATTCAGAAGTTTGACCCTTACATCAACGTCGATCCGGGCACTCTGAACCCTAACGAGCACGGCGAATGCTACGTGACCATCGACGGCTACGAGTGCGACCTTGACCTCGGCCACTACGAACGTTTCACTGACATCAAGACTACCCGCTGGAACAGCTTTACCACTGGTCGCATCTATCAGGAAGTCATCGACAAGGAGCGCCGTGGAGAATACGGCGGAAAAACCGTTCAGGTGGTTCCGCACATCACGGATGCCATCAAGGAGAACATGCTCCGCATTGGCAAGGAGAATCCTGACCTGGACTTCGTAATAACGGAAATCGGCGGTACTGTGGGCGACATCGAGGGACTTCCTTTCCTTGAGTCTATCCGTCAGTTGAAGTGGGAGTTGGGCGACGATGCTCTCGTTGTTCACCTTGCTTACGTTCCATATATTGCAGCTGCTGGCGAGCTGAAGACAAAGCCTACACAGCACAGCGTGAAGACTCTCCAGAGCTACGGTATTCAGCCAGACTGCATCGTACTTCGCTCTGAGCATCCGCTGTCTGACGGATTGCGCCGTAAGGTGGCTAATTTCTGCAATGTCCGACCAGAGTTTGTGCTCCACAGCCCAGACGTTCCTTCTATCTACGCCCTTCCGCTGAAGATGCACGAGGAGAAACTTGCCATTCAGATCCTCAAACTATCTGGCTATCAAGACATTGATACTCTCCCTGTTACCGAGAATCACGACAAATGGCATAAGTTCGTTGAGATGTGGCAATCAACAAAGAAGGAACTCCACATTGGCTTCGTGGGCAAATACGACCTTCAGGATGCCTACAAGAGTATCACGGAAAGTCTGAAGATTGCTGGCGTATATTGCGGCAGGAAGGTTGTCACGCATTTCATCAATGCAGAGGAGATAACGGAGGAGAATGTTGCTTCAAAGCTGTCAATGGACTCTTCTTCCCTCTCCCACGTAGGGGAGTCGGAGGAGGTCTTGGGCTACATCCTCTGCCCTGGCTTTGGCGATCGCGGCATTGAGGGCAAGATTACTGCTGCGCGCTATCTTCGCGAAAACAACATCCCTACTCTTGGCATCTGTCTCGGCATGCAGATCATGGCTATTGAGTTTGCGCGCAATGTTCTTGGCTATAAGGACGCCAACAGCACGGAGTTCAATGCCCAGGCTCTCTGTCCGATAATCGACATGATGGAAGAGCAGAAGCACATTGCAAACCTCGGCGGCACAATGCGACTTGGCGGCTACGAATGTGAGCTTGTTCCTGAATCTCGTGCACAAGCCATCTACAACCGCTTTAACATCATCGAACGCCACCGCCACCGCTATGAGCTAAACGGCAATTACATCGCTGAGATGGAACAGAAAGGCATGACCGTCAGCGGTCGTAACCCTCTGAGCAAGCTTGCCGAAATCATAGAACTCCCAGAAAACAAATTCTATCTCGGCACACAGTTCCACCCGGAATACAGCAGCACCGTTCTCAACCCTCACCCACTCTTCCTCGCATTCCTAAGCGCTTGCACAGACTGAGAAAACGGATGACTGACTTTAAGTTAATCAAGAACGAACTTAAAACTGACAAAAACGACGGCATAAAAGCGACAAAATATTGCCCATATTATAACCGCGACCTTGAGCTTTTCCACTCAAAGTCGCGGCTTTTCGCAACACTTTTTTCGACGAACTTTCAATCTTTAAGCGAAGATTGCGGATTTAGTTCAAAAATCCGCAATATGCGCATAGCAAAGTTACAGATTGTAACTACACTAACAAAGCGTCAGTAAAGTTCACCATTTTTTGCACAAAATGTAAGCAAAAGTAGTAATTTTGCACCCGAAAAGTGTCATTTTACCACTAAATTGATTACTTTTCGAACATTCAGACTCGTTTAAACAACCAAAGATTAAAACGCAAAAAACACTATACTATGACAAAAGGATTGTATAACAGCGCTTACGAACATGATGCCTGCGGTGTGGGCATGGTCGTAAACATTCATGGTAACAAGAGTCACGAACTTGTTGACAATGCGCTCAGAGTGCTCGAGAACATGGAGCACCGTGGCGCAGAGACTCGCGACAAGACTGGTGACGGTGCAGGTATTCTTCTGCAGATTCCTCACGAGTTCATTCTTCTCCAGGGTATTCCTGTGCCTGAAAAGGGACACTACGGAACTGGTATCATCTTCTTCCCAAAAGACGAAAAGAAGCAGAGCGACATTCTCTCAATCATGATTGAGGAGATTGAGCGTGAAGGACTGGAACTCACGCACTTACGCGCCGTTCCTGTTGACGAGACCGTTCCTGGTATTGCCGCTAAGGAAGTGATGCCAGACATCAAGCAGGTGTTCATCACAGGCGTGAAGGACGAAGATGTTGAACACTTTGACCGTATATTATATAAGGTGCGCAAGCGCATCGAAAAGCGTGTAGATGACGAAAACTTCTACATCTGCTCTCTATCCAACACAAATATTATCTATAAAGGTATGCTGACATCAGGTCAGCTTCGCCGCTTCTTCAAAGATCTCAACAACAACTACTTCACAAGTGGACTTGCTCTTGTCCACTCACGTTTCTCTACCAACACATTCCCAAAATGGAAGCTGGCACAACCATTCCGTTATCTCTGTCATAACGGCGAGATCAACACCGTTCGAGGCAACCGCGGCTGGATGAAAGCTCGTGAGAGCGTTCTCTCCAGCGAAGCCCTCGGCGACATCAAGGATATCCGCCCTATCGTTGAGGAGGATATGTCTGACTCAGCCAGCCTCGACAACGTCTTTGAGTTCCTCGTAATGAGCGGCATGTCACTGCCTAAGGCAATGGCTATCCTCGTTCCAGAGTCATTCAACGACAAGAATCCTATCTCAGAAGACCTCAAGGCATTCTACGAGTATTACTCAATCCTCATGGAACCATGGGACGGTCCTGCTGCCCTGATGTTCTCCGACGGTCGTTATGCTGGCGGTATGCTAGACAGAAACGGTCTGCGTCCAAGCCGTTACACTATTACTAAGAGCGGCATGATGGTCGTTGCTAGTGAGGTCGGCGTTATGGACTTCGAGCCTTCTGACGTTGTAAACAAGGGTCGTCTCCAGCCTGGTAAGATTCTCCTTATCGACACAAAGGAGGGCAAGATATACTACGACGGCGAAATCAAGGATCAGCTCGCTACAGAACATCCTTACCGCCAGTGGCTTTCTACAAACCGCATCCAGCTTGAAAAGCTGAAGAGTGGTCGTAAGGTGGACAATTCTGTCGAAAACTACGACCAGAAGCTCCGCGTATTCGGCTACGGTCAGGAGGATATCGACAAGACTATCATTCCTATGGCTGTAAACGGTCAGGAGCCTGTTGCTGCAATGGGTAACGACACTCCACTTGCCGTAATCTCTGATCGTCCGCAGATACTGTTCAACTATTTCCGTCAGCAGTTTGCTCAGGTAACAAACCCTGCCATCGACCCAATCCGTGAGGAACTCGTTATGTCGCTCACAGAATATATCGGTCGCGTAGGTTCTGGCATCCTTACTCCAGACGAGTCTAACTGTAAGATGGTTCGTCTGCCACAGCCAGTGCTCACAAACACTCAGCTCGACATTCTCTGTAACATCCGTTATAAGGGCTTCAACACTATCAAGCTCCCTATCCTCTTCGAGAAGGCAAAGGGCGAGGACGGTCTTCAGGCTGCACTCGACGACCTCTGCAAGAAGGCAGAAGAAAGTGTTGACGAGGGTGTAAACTACATCATCCTCACAGACCGCGACATCGACGACAAGCATGCCGCAATTCCTTCTCTGCTCGCTGTTTCTGCTGTTCACCACTACCTTATCAGCGTAGGTAAGCGTGTCCAGACAGCTCTTATCGTTGAGTCTGGTGAAATCCGCGAGGTTATGCACGCAGCTCTCTTGCTCGGTTATGGTGCAAGTGCTATCTGCCCTTACATGACATTCGCCGTTATCAACGACCTCGTAAAGCGTCATAAGATTCAGGAGGAATATGCAACTGCCGAGCAGCACTACATCAAGGCTGTTGACAAGGGTCTGAAGAAGATCATGTCTAAGATGGGTATCTCTACTATCCGCTCTTACCGTGGAGCAAAGATCTTCGAGGCTATCGGTATCTCAGAGGCTGTTCTCAAGAAATACTTCGGCACAGACAGCAGCACAATCGGTGGTGTTGGTCTTCGTGACATCGCAAAGGAATACTCACAGCTTCACACTGACGCTTTCAGTAGGGCGAATATTTCTGAGCCGCAAAACTCTCCACTCCCTAACAACGGTCTCTTCGCTTGGCGCAAGGACGGTATTGACCACGCTTGGAACCCAGAGACTATCACTATGCTCCAGCTTGCTACTCGCGTAGGTTCTTATAAGAAGTTCAAGGAGTGGGCTCAAGTTGTTGACCAGAAGGAGAAGCCTATCTTCCTTCGCGACTTCCTCGGTTTCAAGAAGGCTGCAAAGCCAACTCCAATGGAAGAGGTTGAGTCAGTTGAAAGCATCGTAAAGCATTTCGTAACAGGTGCAATGTCTTTCGGCGCTCTCTCTATTGAGGCTCATGAGGCTCTCTGTATCGCAATGAACAAGCTTGGTGCTCGAAGCAACACTGGTGAAGGCGGCGAGGACAACGAACGCTATCACACTGAGATTGACGGAGTTAGTCGTTCAAGCAAGACAAAGCAGATTGCATCCGGTCGTTTTGGTGTGACTGCTGAATATCTCGTAAACGCAGAGGAAATTCAGATTAAGGTAGCTCAGGGTGCAAAGCCTGGTGAAGGCGGTCAGCTTCCTGGCTTCAAGGTAAACAAGATCATTGCAAAGACTCGTAATGCAATTCCAGGAATCACCCTCATCTCTCCTCCACCTCACCACGATATCTACTCTATCGAAGACCTTGCACAGCTCATCTTCGACCTCAAGAACATCAACCCAACAGCAGCTGTCAGCGTGAAGCTCGTTGCTGAAAGTGGTGTCGGTACAATCGCTGCCGGTGTGGCTAAGGCTAAAGCTGACCTGATTGTTATCTCTGGTGCTGAAGGTGGTACTGGTGCTTCGCCTGCAAGCTCAATGCGCTTCGCTGGTATCTCTCCTGAGATCGGTCTTGCAGAGACTCAGCAGACACTCGTTCTAAACGGTCTTCGCGGTCAGGTTCGCATCCAGACTGACGGTCAGCTCAAGACTGCTCGCGACGTCATCTTAATGGCTATGCTCGGTGCTGATGAGTTCTCTTTCGGTACATTGCCACTCATCGTTCTCGGCTGTCTCATGATGCGTAAGTGTAACACAAATACTTGTCCTGTAGGTGTGGCAACACAGAGCGAAGAACTCCGCAAGAAGTTCACTGGTCGTGCTGAATATGTTGTAAACTTCTTCACTTATCTCGCTGAGCAGACTCGCGAATATCTCTCTGAGATTGGCGTTAAGTCATTGAAGGAAATCATCGGTCGCACAGACCTTATTGAGGTTAATGCTGCTGATCCTCATACAAAACAGGGCACAATTGATTTCTCTCGCCTGCTCCACAAGGAGGAAGGTCAGCTCTACTGGGACCGCGGCGAGTTCTCTAAACTCGAGACTGTCAAGGACGAGGAGATTCTCAAGTCTTGCGAACGAGCTATTGAAAGTCAGGAGGAAACAAACCTCGACTATGCAGTAAAGAACACAGACCGTGCTCTCTGTACAATGCTTTCTGGTGCTATTGCCAAGAAATACGGCGAGGAAGGTCTGCCAGATTCTACTATCAACATCAAGTTCAAGGGTTCTGCTGGTCAGTCTCTCGGTGCTTTCGCCGTGAAGGGTGTGAACATCAAGCTCGAAGGTGAGACAAACGACTACTTCGGAAAGGGACTTTCTGGCGGTCGCATCTCTATCATGCCTCCTACTCGCAGCAACTCCGACTTCGTGGCTGAAAACAATATCATCGCTGGTAACACTGGTCTCTATGGTGCTACAAGCGGCGAGCTCTACGTGAACGGTCGTGTTGGTGAGCGTTTCGGCGTTCGTAACTCAGGTGCCATTGCCGTTATCGAAGGTGCTGGCGACCACTGCTGCGAATACATGACTGGCGGTCGCGTGGTTGTTCTCGGTGAGACAGGACGTAACTTCGCAGCTGGTATGTCTGGTGGTCTTGCTTATGTTTATGACAAAAAGCACAACTTCGACTACTTCTGTAACATGGATCAGGTGGAGATCAGCCTCGTTGAAGACGCTACTTCACGCAAGGAACTCCACGAGCTCATCCGTCAGCACTACCTCTACACAGGCTCTGCTCTTGCTCGCAAGATGCTCGACGACTGGAACCGCTACGTAGATGACTTCGTTCAGGTTACTCCTATCGAGTACAAGCGCGTGCTCCAGGAGGAAAAGATGAAACAACTTCAGGAAAAACTTAGACAGATTTCACAGGAATAAAGATATGATAGAACGCAAAGAAGCTGGTCACAGACCAATACACGATAGAATACAAGACTTTGGTGAGGTAGAGCAGACGCTCAACTCTCACGACCGTAAAGAACAGGCATCACGCTGTATGGACTGCGGTGTTCCTTTCTGCCACTGGGCTTGTCCGCTCGGCAACAAGGCTCCTGAATGGAATGCTGCTCTTGCAAAGGGCGAATGGGAACTTGCCTACCGCCTGCTCAACGAGACAAACGACTTTCCTGAGTTCACAGGACGTATCTGTCCTGCACTCTGCGAGAAAGCCTGCGTACATAACCTTACAGACTTCGCTCCTACAACTAACCGCGAGAACGAGTGCGCTATCACAGAGGCTGCTTGGCGCGAGGGTTGGATTTCGGCTCAGCAGTTTGAGCGCAACGGAAAGAAGGTTGCTGTTGTAGGTGCTGGTCCTGCCGGACTCGTAGCAGCAAACCGCCTGAACCGCATGGGCTACAGCGTAACTGTCTTCGAGAAGAACGAGGATGCCGGCGGTCTGCTCCGCTATGGTATCCCTAACTTCAAGCTCAACAAGGCTGTCATCACTCGTCGTCTTAATATAATGATTGAGGAAGGCATCGAGTTCCAGTTCAATCAGGCTGTTGACGAAGCTAAGATTCAGGAACTTTCAAAGGAATATGCGGCTGTAGTTGTTTCTACTGGTACTCCAACAGCCCGCGATCTTAACATCCCTGGCCGCGAACTCAAGGGCGTTCACCTTGCTCTTGAAATGCTCGCTCAGCAGAACCGCGTGCTTGCAGGCATGGAGTTCTCTAAGGAAGAGCGCGTAACGGCAAAGGGCAAGAACGTACTCGTAATCGGTGGTGGTGATACTGGTTCTGACTGTATCGGTACTTCTCACCGTCAGGGCTGCAAGAGCGTCACTCAGATCGAAATCATGCCTAAGCCAGTGGAAGGTCCTGCTGATCCACAGAACCCATGGCCAAACTATCCTCGCGTCTTGAAGACCACAACTTCTCACGAAGAAGGCTGTATCCGCCGCTGGAACATCAACACTCTTGAGTTCATTGGCAAGGACGGTAAGCTCACAGGCGTTAAGGTTCAGCCAATCGATTGGAAGCCAAACCCAGAGGGTGGTCGTCCAATAATGATTGAAGCTGGCGAACCAGAAATCATCAAGGCAGAACTCGTGCTCCTGGCAATGGGATTCCTCAAGCCTCAGCATCCAGAGTATGCAAGCAACGTCTTCGTCTGCGGTGATGCTGCCAACGGTGCTTCTCTCGTAGTGCGCGCCATGGCAAGCGGCAGAAAGATTGCGGCAGAAGTAGATAAGTTCCTCAAGTGATTTTCTGATTTTGACGATGAATAAGATAGAATTTACAAAAATGCATGGCGCTGGCAATGATTACATCTATGTCAACGCCATGCTTTATACAATAGAGAACCCAGAAGAGTTTTCCAAGAAATGGAGCCGCTATCATTTCGGTATCGGCAGCGACGGTCTTATCCTTATAGACTACCCTTCCACCATCCATGCCGACTACTCCATGCGAATCTTCAACAACGACGGTTCTGAGGCAATGATGTGCGGAAACGGTACGCGCTGCGTAGCTAAATATCTGCACGACAAGGGCATTACCGACAAGACTGTCATCCGACTTGAGACAAAGAGCGGAATAAAGATTCTCCATCTGCATCTGAACGAAAACGGTCAGACAGAAAGCGTCACTGTTGACATGGACGAGCCAAAATGTAGGGCGAGGATTTCCGAGCCGCAATGTTGTAGGGCGAGGATTTCCGAGCCGCAAAGCCAGCAGGATGTTTCTCATCAGTTCAAGGAGGAACTTGCCGACACTCTCCCTGCCGGCACCTTCGTCTCTATGGGCAATCCGCACTACGTCATCTTCCTCGACGACGAGAAAGTACGCGAGCAGTTCGGAATAGAAAGCGCTGATGTTGAGCAGTTTGATGTTGAAGCCCATGGCAAGAAACTCGAGTTCCATCCAGCCTTCCCAGAGCGTTGCAACATTGAGTTCGCCACCGTTCTCGCCGACGGCAGCATCCGCATGAGAGTGTGGGAGCGTGGCAGCGGCATTACATGGGCTTGCGGAACAGGATCTTGCGCCACTACGGTAGCCGCTTTCCTCACAGGCAGAGCTCCACGTCAGTCAACAATCGTAATGGATGGCGGCAGCGTAACAAACCATTGGCAGGAGTCTGACAACCATATCATGATGACCGGACCGGCAGAGTTCGTGTTCGATGGACAAATCAACTAGATGTACCATTTACCATGTACCATTTACAATGTACCATTATCATTCTTTCATCTGTACATTTCGGGATTCCTGACAAAATGACAGAATGCCTCAATGATAATGGTACATTGTACATGGTAAATGGTAAATGCCAAAACTTACAGACTGTAAGCAATAGTCCTACAAATCATTGCTTTTTGTAACAGTTTGCAGGATTTTTCGTTACATTTATTTATTTTAGTTAGTTTTTAGGGTAACTTATTGCTGCAAAGCAACGGCTTTCTCAGTAAATAATCGTAACTTTGCACCCGAAAACAACCAATATATCATGTACCATTTACCATGTACCATTATCATTGAGTCACCTGTACATTTCGGTATTCCTGACTAAATGAAAGAATGGTTAGATGATAATGGTAAATTGTAAATCCGTAAATTTTAAATGTAATTATGGCACTCATAAACGACCACTTTTTAAAACTTACGAAGAACTATCTCTTCGCCGATATAGCAAAGAAAGTTAACGCATTCAAGGTTACACACCCTAAGGCAGACGTTATCAGCCTTGGTATAGGTGATGTTACCCGTCCGCTCGTTCCTGCTGTCCTTGAAGCAATGCACAAGGCTGTTGACGAGATGGGAACAATAGAAGGTTTCCACGGCTATGGACCAGAGGAAGGTTACGACTTCCTTCGCGAAGCCATCGTCAAGAACGATTTCCTCGCTCGCGGCGTGAAACTCGACAAGTCGGAAATCTTTGTCAACGACGGTGCGAAGAGCGATACCGGTAACATCCAGGAGCTCGTGCGCTGGGACAACAGCGTCGGCGTAACAGACCCAATCTATCCTGTTTATATCGACTCAAACATCATGATAGGTCGTGCCGGAGTGAATGTTGACGGCAAATGGAGCAACATTACCTATATGCACTGCAATGAGGCTAACGGCTTCATTCCTTCTATTCCAGACTATAAGGTTGACATTATCTACCTCTGCTACCCAAACAACCCAACAGGTATGGTCATCAACCGTACTGAGCTTAAGAAGTGGGTGGACTATGCTATCAAGAACGATGTGCTCATCTTCTACGATGCTGCTTACGAAGCTTATATCCAGGACGAAGACATTCCTCATTCTATCTATGAGATCCGCGGTGCAAAGAAGGTGGCTATCGAGTTCCACAGCTACTCAAAGACTGCTGGCTTCACAGGCATCCGTTGCGGCTATACCGTTGTTCCTAAGGAACTTACCGTTGCCGGACTTGACGGCAATCGCTATCAGCTCAATCCTCTCTGGGATCGTCGTCAGTGTACGAAGTTCAACGGTACGAGCTACATCTCACAGCGCGCTGCCGAGGCTACTTACTCACCAGAAGGAAAGAAGCAGGTTAAGGAAGTCATCGACTACTACATGACCAACGCAAAGCTCATGCGCGATGCTCTCGTGGAAATGGGCTACACTGTCTATGGCGGACAGAACGCACCTTACCTCTGGGTGAAGACTCCAAACAACGAGACATCATGGGAGTTCTTCGAGCATCTTCTCTACGGAGCACATGTTGTCTGCACGCCAGGCGTAGGATTCGGTCCTGCGGGTGAAGGCTACATCCGACTGACATCTTTCGGAGACCGCGAAAAATGTATCGAGGCTTTGGAAAGAATCAAGAACTGGAAATAAACGAAAACAGATATTCACGGCTAGCAGGGGCAAGGACTTTTCCTTGCCCCTGTTTTTGTTGTAAATTATTCGATTTGACCTCGCCCTACATCTTGGGGGATATATAATTTCACCTAAAACAGACTGTTCTTTTGAAATAATCGAGGAAAAGTTTTGTCATATTGCAAAAAAGCACTATTTTTGCAGCAACAAAACAGCAAGAAATGCACACAGCTGCATTTCTCCGCACTCCCTAAAACTATTAATAACCCCTATAAATTTCACATGGAAAGTATTAACGGAAAATGGGCTTTGGTAACTGGAGCCAGCCGTGGAATCGGTGCCCTGGTGGCTATCAAGCTTGCTGAATACGGATGTAACCTGGTGTTGCACAGCCGAAGCGTTTCTCATCTTGAAGAGGTAGCCGAGAAGGCTGAGCAGAAAGGTGTCAAGGTCATGACAGTAGCTGCGAACCTGGAGGACGAGAACGAGGTTCGTGCAATGTTGAAGAAAATAGACGACGAAGGTCTGAACATTGAATATGTACTCAACAACGCTGGTATTCAAGTCACTTACCGTTCTGAGATTTTCGATACTCCTGCCATTGATTTTGTTGACAGCCTGAAGGTTAACATCATCGCTCCTATGATTATCTGCTACCACTACCTTCCTCGTATGATGAAGGCTGGTTACGGTCGTATCGTAAACACAACAAGCGGCATCGACAAGGAACCTCAGCAAGCAGCCTACTCTGCCAGTAAGGCTGGTCTTGACAAGGTTACCAAGGATCTCGGCACACTGGTGGAGGGAACGAATGTCATGATCAATCTGGTAGATCCGGGATGGTGCAGAACAGACCTCGGCGGACCTAATGCCCCTAATTCTCCGGAAAGCGCCGTTACGGGTGCTGTCCTTGGCGTATTTTTGTCAGACAAGAAGTCAGGTCGAATCATCAGCGCGCAAGACTTCGCGAACATGTCTGTTGAAGAGGCAGTCAAGTCAATGAATACATGATGAAGTAACCGCCACATTTCCCTAAGGATTATGATGCGCCTCCCTAAAGGATTGCGCTTCATAATCCTTTTAATTTGCGCCTGACAGTTTTCGTTGCCAAAGTTTTTTTGGACAATTTGTTACTTTTTTCCCTTTTTCCTTTTTATTTTTCAAAAAATAATATAACTTTGCACTCGATATATAAATAAAAATCAAACTTTTTAAACAACATGAAACGTCTGACATCTATCCTCACTCTGCTGACATTCTGCCTGTTTTCCCTGGCAGCTTCCGAAGACCATAAGGCGTGGACTCCTTCTACCCTACCCATCCAGAAAGAGTATGTTGACTCTGCTGACTTCGATGCTGTCAGCAATCCGGACGCAGGGTTGATAACCGCAGAGCAGGAAGGTAAGCTGAACGAAATCCTTTGGGATCTGCACTCAAAATACGGCGTGCAAGGTCTGCTCGTCCTCGTTAAGGAAATTGACCCGGAGGATGCATACTCATTTGCTATTGAAGTTGCCAACAAGTACAAAGTGGGCAACAAGAAGACAAACCTCGGCTTCGTAATGCTTGTTTCAACCGTAAGTCGTGACTACAGCCTCCTGACTGGCGACGGCATGGAGAAATACCTCACCGATGCCCAGTGCTCCTACATAGCTCGCCACACGATGGTTCCGAAGCTGAAGGATGGAAAGTGGTTTGAAGCCATGTATGACGGACTTCAGGACATTGAAGGCTTGGTGACCGGCGATACGGAGATTACCGAAGCTATGGCAAATCAGGGAAATAGTGGTGACGGCGATAGCGATTTACCACTCATCGGCGGCATCGTCCTCGGCTTGTTTGGAGGATTGGGATACTATGCATACCGCTCTAACCGCAAGGCAAAGACATGCCCTAAGTGCGGCAAGACTAACATCATAATGAAGCTTCGCAGCACACAGGACGCAAGCAAGGTGGAGGTTCCGGCTGAATGTGCCGACGCAAAGACCTTCATCACCACCCTCGCAGCACTTCCAGAGCCAGCCATAACGAAGGCTCAGGAACTTCTGGGCGCAGATAAAGACGACCGACCAAAGAACATTCTCGTAAACGACTACTACGTCTGTCCAGACTGCAACGAGGTAATCTTGAAGCAGTACGTCACAAGTGGCGACCGCTTCCATCTCGGAAACTTCAATGGCGCCGGACTCTACGCATGGGGAACTATATACTCTGCCGCCAGCTCAAGCAGTTCAAGCAGTTCAAGTGGCAGTCATAGAAGTAGAAGCAGCAGTTCACAAAGCAGCAGACCAACAAGGCACAGCACCTTCGGCGGTGGACACTTCAGCGGCGGTGGTGCAAGCGGAAAGTTCTGATAACCAAAAACTAAAAACTAAAAACCAAAAACCATAAAACTATTATGAAAAAACAAACATGGCTTATCATCGCCGCTGTAGCAGTCGGCTTGTGGGTAATGAGTACTTATAATGGCCTTGTCTCTGAGGATGAGGAAGTAAAGAAAGTATGGGGTAACGTTGAAGCAAGCTATCAGCGCCGTGCAGACCTTATCCCTAACCTCGTAGAAATTGTTAAGGGTTATGCTACTCACGAGGAGAACACCCTCAAGGAAGTGGTAGAAGCCCGCTCAAAGGCAACAAGCATCACCCTCGATGCCGACAACCTCGACGAAGAGACAATGAAGAAGTTCCAGGAGGCTCAGTCACAGCTCCAGGGTGCACTCTCACGCCTTATGGCTGTGTCAGAGGCTTATCCAGACCTGAAGGCTAACGAGCAGTTCATGCAGCTCCAGTCACAGCTTGAAGGCACTGAAAACCGCATCAACGAGGCACGAAAGACCTACAACGAAGCTGTTAAGCCTTACAACGAGAAGGTACGACAGATGCCAGGAAACATCGTTGCCGGAATCTTCGGTTTCAAGACAAAGTCTGAGTTCCAGGCTGACGCTGACGCAAAGAATGCTCCTAAGGTGAAGTTTTAATTCAATTGGTAATTGATTGAAAGTCAGTTTACAGCTATTTCTCGCATGGGGCTGCCTTCTGCTCGGAATAGGCATCTATCTTCTGTTTCGCAGTCGTGACCATTTAGGCTTCATACTGCTTGACTCAATAGGTTTGGCTCCTACCATAGATGCCGTCCGTAGCTTTTCGCAGAGCGTACAAACTGCCGAGTTCGTCCGTTTCTGCCTGCCCGATGGTCTTTGGACAACGTCCTACATACTCTTTTCCGACCATTTCAACCGAGGCGAAAGTAGCAGACAGCGGCTGGCATGGGCAAGTGTCATTCCCGTCATAGGCTGTGCGAGCGAACTGTTACAGGCTGCCGCAATCATGCCGGGAGTGTTTGACATTCTCGACCTTGCGTGCTATACCCTACCATTATTAGTCTATATACTTATCCGAACATGGACAAATCAACCAAAAATGCTTGCATAATCGGATTCTTCATTGCCTCAGCATTGCTCACCATATTCGTTCCGAAAGACGAAGAGAGCACAAGCGGCAAGAAGGATGACGCTGACTCAACGGAATTCGTTGAATGGATAGACAGCGTGCTCAAGAACGAGAAGAAAGACCTCAACCAAGGCGAAGGTAGCAATAAGGGTGTCACCGTCTCTACTCCTATTGAGGGCGACCCTTACGAAGAGCTTAACTCGCTCATCGGACTTGAGTCCGTGAAGGAAGAGGTTACGTCGCTTGCCAACATCGTGCGCATTCAGAAGCAGCGCGAGAAGCAGGGACTCAAGAACACCTCCATGTCTTACCACTGCGTGTTCACGGGAAATCCTGGTACGGGTAAGACCACCGTCGCTCGTATCCTTGCCCGAATATACAAGGATCTCGGAATCGTGAAGAAAGGTCACCTCGTTGAGACTGACCGTTCGGGACTCATCGCCGAGTACGTCGGACAGACAGCCATGAAGACCAATGCCGTAGTGGATTCCGCTCTCAACGGTATTCTCTTCATCGATGAAGCCTACGCACTCCTTGACAAGAAGGGAGGCGGCGGCGGATATGGCGATGAAGCCATTGCCACACTCCTTAAGCGAATGGAAGACAACCGCGACAACCTCGTGGTCATCGTTGCCGGTTATACAAACGAGATGAAGGATTTCATCGACTCTAACCCAGGTTTGCAGTCGCGCTTCACTCGTTACATCAACTTCCCAGACTACTCTTCTGACGACCTCTTCGAGATCTTCATGACGCGAGTGAAGAAGTATTCGTATAAGCTCGACCCTGACGCAGAGAAGTTCCTCCGCAATGACCTCGCCAATACCGTAGCCCATAAGTCGCGCAACTTCGGTAACGGACGTTATGTGCGAAACCTCTTCGAGAAGACCATCACCAATCAGGCAAACCGCCTTGGCAGTCGCAAGAACCTCTCTACAGAAGAGCTCTCACAGATCACCCTTTCCGACGTCATGGAAGCCAGCAAGTCTGTAATGAAGTAAACACAAATCCAAGACAATAAACCAAAGCCCGTATCCGCTATCAACTCTTAGCGAATACGGGCTTTGATTCATACCATAGAAGTCATCGACGAGGCGGTCGATTTCATGCTTTTTGAGATTACTATTGTGAGTCAATGAACCTGTCCCTATGACCCGTCTGGGTTGGATTTTTTGATGGCAGGTTCTTCAAGTTGAACAATAATAACTACAAAAGAGGCTCTTCCGCAACAATGGAAACAGGGTCTTCATGAAGAATGTAATTTGTTGACACGTTAATGATAGGAGTATTTAACGCGGCAGAAATCTTTGCCAATGTAGATAATGTGAAGTTATGAGTTCCACCTACCCATCTGCAAACTTCGGCTTCCGTCTTTCCCATCATCTTGGCAAACTCCTTTTGAGTCATGTTTTTGGCTTTCAGTATAGCAACTATTCTATCAGCTATACCCCATGACAAATCCACTTGAATCTTAACATCTTCAGGAATCTGCTTTAATGCCTGTTGGAATATTGAAGAGTCTTTCATAATTCAAAAGTTTTATTGTCAATATCAGAGATTGTATGTTCTTCGATAGTTATATCACCTTTTTTAACAGCGAGTTTTATTAGTTCATCAAGTTTCTGAAGAGTGAGGACATAACCGCTAAGTTCTGAGTTTTCTTGATAAGTTTTTGAATCCTTCACGCCTCCATTTCCCGCTATCAATACGGAATCAGACATTCTCAAGCAATATAATCTTAATTTGCTTGTCTCTATAGGAAGAGCGCACACGCGATCTTTCATCTTGCCTTCTGGACGGAAATAACGTTCCAAAAAGCCGCTGACATTAAGCATTTTGTTGATAGCTGTAAGAATTATCTGCAAATCACGATTTAAGATGATATCTTGCTGGTACTTTTGAATGAACTTTTCAAACTCATTAAAACTTTCACCTTCAAAGCAAATAGAAAACAGCCCTGCTTTTTCTGTCTGCATTACTGATTGAAGTTTTGCTTGCGCCATAATTACTTTATATGATAATTTTGTGCAAAGATACAATTAAGCATGCACACAATTAGCTTATATGCTAATATTTCATCATTTTTATCCAATTTAATTAATATCAGTCAATTATATTATGGTTATTTATCATTAAATCCCCATTCCACAAACCGCAGGTACATATTCAGGGCAGCTGTCATGGAGTTATGCATGCGGACGTTCTCTTGCATGAAAGCGGCGGAAGATTTGAGTAGGTCGATGTAGAGCTGCAAACTTTTTAGGTTAACAAAAAATGATGTTTATTAAGTCTAATATAACATTTGCTTGATATAATGTCTATATGTGACGATTATTTATTAATTTTGCCATCATGTACAGCGTTTAGTTTGCTGTACTATTATGTTTAACCAAAGTGTCTGAATATATGTGCGAAATAAAAGATCTATATAAATTCTTCCTTGATAACAAGGATTCTCTTATTCAGAAATACACAGGACAGTTCCTTGTGATTTCTGCATCTCATGATGTATCTGCATTTCCATCACGCCAGGAGGCCTACACGTTTGGTACAAAGACATACGGTCTAGGTAACATGATGATTCAGGAATGTAGTCTTGGCGCTTTGAACAAAGTACGTAAATTCCACTCAAGAGTATATCGTCAGTAGAACTATGGGAGCATTTTCTATCAACTATGGTCAAATTGTTGAGAGTGTTGTTACGGAGTGCATCGTTTCAAATGTAGATGAAGAAGATAGCTCCAAGCAAAATAATGGAGGAGTACGTTGCCTTGCTATCTGGGACTCTGGTGCAACCAGTTCTATCATTACTCGTAATATCATTGACAATCTAAAACTTCAACCCGTTGGAGTTTGTCAGGTTGCTGGCATTCATGGAACGGAATACGAATATACCTACTATATCAACCTTACTGTTCCTGGTGACATGACTTTCAAAACACTTGAAGTATCAGAGGGAGACCTTGAAGATGTAGACTTTCTCGTAGGAATGGATGTTATCTCACAGGGAGACTTCTGCATATCCAATGGCAACAACGAAACTATTGTGGCTTTCCGTAGTCCTCCTGGTGAGCCAATAAAATTCTGATTATTAAAGTTGGGGTATGCAAGTGTGTATTACTTGCATGCCCCAATTTCTTTTCACACCTACTACAGTTTCGTTATTCTGGTTTATAGTTCTCGTATTCCTCACGAGTGATGGGAGTCTCTGGGTCAATGACGAGGACTTCGTCGTATGTGAGGTTGTAGGGTGATAGACGATGTAGTCAATTTCAGATTCAAGAGCAGAGTGTTAGGAGAGTGCCTGATTTTCCCCATTACGGAAGGCTCTCAGCAACCAATCCGCAGCGGATAGCAGAACCATCCCAGCTATCCAGTCCCAGCTATCCATTTGCTTTTATTTTTCGGCGAGGGTAATAAAAATGTTATTCACCGAAAAATAAAAAGGTAAAAATCTGCCAAAAATTGACATTCTTTATAAAAACAACGCCTCTTCAAGGTCATCAGCTGCTTTCAGAAGTTTCTCTTCTATTGGCAGATTCATGTCTCTCAATGATTTGAGAGTGGTGCATAGTTCTTTTAGTGTTACCATAATATCAGTTATTTAGTAGATTCTTCCACAATCCTAATCTCGTCTTCCGTCAAACCATAGAGGTCATAGACGAGACGGTCGATTTCATGCTTTTGAGATTACTATTGTGAATCAAACCAGTCCCTATGACCCGGCAATCATAACGAATTAGTTATGATTTTGAACATTTGGCAATTATTGAAGGATCGACGGTTTCGTCAAATGAAACCTTGATATCACAGAACTGTGCGACAACATCATAAATGGCAACTTCATTAGCATTAATGTCGTCATCAATGACAATCATTTCGCTCATAAGCTTTGCGAAAGTAACCTTTTGGTCATCTTCAAGTTGTTTGATTTGAGCCAATGCAAGAAGGGAGTTCTTTGCTTTGACTGTTTCATGTGCCTCGTTGTCAAGGTCAAATTCATTCTTTAGTTTCTCAAAAAAGAATGTTTCTCTTTCATCAATGATTCCGTCGGCATGAATAATATCCAACAGAATGCGCATGATGGCAATTTTTTGTTGATAAGTAAATTTCATTTTTTTATTTCTTTATTTTCCAGTTTTCGTTAGATTTTTTCGTGTACTTCTCGTATTCTGCTGCATTATAAACGACAACAGTTGAGTTCTTGGCAGTTGACGGTTTGCCTGATTTTGTGTACTTTTGAAGTGTTAAAGGGAAAGATAATAGTTTTCTTTCTTCCTCTGCCATAATATCAAGTTCTGCTTGTGAGAAAAGAGAAGTGGGTGTTGACTTCTTTGAAGACTTTTTGTATTCAGGTAGAGATCCTTGTTCTTTGACAGACAGAAAGGAATCTTGTTCACTGAATGGTGGTAGAGGTTCTGGTTCATTGAATGAGTGATCGTCATTGTATGAACTTTCTCCATATACTGGATATCCACCTCTGCCACGAGATACGCCAGTTTCTCCAAAAGGGTAGTCTCGTCTTTTTTTACCTTTCTTTTTGGATTTTCTGCGTTCAATCTCCATTTGTCGATCTCTTTCCCTTTCCTCTTCAATTCTTCGCATTTCCTTTTCCGCCTTTTCTTTTTCTTGTTGTTTTCGCAGTTCAATAGCTACCATTTCTTCCTTGGTCTTATATATAGACAAAGGAAGGGTTTCGTACAGACAAGAATATGTCTTATAGTGTTCCAATGCCAATCCTATCATATAAGAAGCAAGAGTAAATGATTCTCCAAAAGCAGCTTTGCAGTCATCAATAAACTTCTTGTTGTAATAGAAACTATCTTGGAACAAATCTCTCATTTTTAGATAACTTATAGCCGTTGAGATAAAGTCTGCTTCAGGTGCAAATTGAGCAATACGTTCCAAAAATGCTTTTGCTCTTTCGTCATGTCCAAGCAAATAGTTGATTTTATCTGATTTCAGATTCTGACCTACATAAGTATTAAGGAATTTGAATATAGCAGTTTCTTCAACCTGATAGTCATCTACCTCTTGTTTTGCCATGTAGTTACATACTATATGAACGATGTCCATATAGTAACCGATAGATTCTTTTGGGTAGAAAGAATGTCTTTCATATCTCATAAGATATACCCAAATAGACTTGTCGCCTTGAGGTCTTATGTTGTCATATACGTCAGACAACATTTCTTCAACAATATCATCACTGATAACACCCTTGCATTGTTCAATATCAGTAAGTCCAAAGATATTGAAAACATTCTTTGCCCCCTGCATTGAACTGTTGAATTGTTGTTTTTTCTTGATAAAACAAACAGCATCATTCCATAATGGCAAGTCTATACGAATATGCTCGTCAAAAGAATTTTCAAATTCCTTTTTAGCTTCCATGTCAAATGGAAAAATATGCTTAACCTCACCGATATTGACAAGAGAGAAATCTTCTTCTGGTTCCTTTGTGTAATGAATAATCAGATACGCAAAAGAACTTTCAAAAGAGTTCATCTTTGAAAACAAGGTATCATAGATGTCATATCTACTGCGTAACTCTGTAGTTTCGCAGTCGAATTGCACGATTAAATCCTTATTCAAATAGAAGAAACCATACTTGTATAAGTCGATAAAATCGGCTCTTCTTAAAATTGCCAGATAATTGTTCATTCTTTAGATTCCAAATATATTACCACCATTAGTTGAAGACTGTCCGTTCAGTGCATTGTGAATATTGATATTACTGCAATCTTGAGCAAAATTTGCGAGGTATGCAGATTTTGTTCCGCAATGCGTAAGGTAGAGATTGTTTCGACTACGTGTCATTGCAACCATAAACAAGGTACGGCTAAGACGTTCATTACTGTTGATGTATAATGAACGAGTTAATCCTGGCAAGAATACGTTGTCAAAATCCAAACCTTTAGAGCTGTGATATGTCATCACACATATTTTACCATCATTCTCTGTAAAAGAACCATAACCATTGCCTACATATTGCATTTTTACTCCATTGCTCTTCAAGTACGCATTGAGTTTGTTGTAATTTACTTTACCATATCCATTGAGTTCAACGGACCATTGTGATTTACCTGCAGCACGGAGAGCGTTCTGGAAGAATTCAAGTATTCCTTGCTGCGATGGAATCAAAACAGCTGCGGAATCCCCAATGTTCACAGCTTTCTGCGCCTCTCTCATGATGTATTTGACCTCTTCGTCAGAAGAATCTGCAGAACAGAGTCTAATCTGCGTGTTTCTTCTAGTCATATCACGACGAGCAGAGAAGATATTCATATTTGGCAAGAAGCGTTCAACAGCGGCAATAATAGAACTAGAAAGACGATGAATTATGCTCAATTCAAAGTCTCGACAGTTTAGTAGTGATGATATTTGAGCAGGAGTAACAGTCGGTTCACGATACTTTGGATCACTATCAAAGATTGACTGATTTTCGTCTCCTGCAACTATAACATGCTGAGCACGACTATTCATTGCAGATAAAGCTCTAGAAGTTAAATCTTGAACCTCGTCACAAAGAATGTAATCGTAATTAGATACATCTTTCAGAAACTCAAAATAAGTCATGATGTTAGCAGAAACTCCCATTTCCGCAAAAGCTGCCTTAAACATAGCAATAAGGGAATGTGTAAAGACAACAACCGCAACTTTAGCGTTAGGGGTTTGTCTTTTGATTCGCTTCATTGTGTATGCCAATAATACACTTTTTCCAGAACCAGGAAAACCTTTAATCCAGACGTTTCTCTGATTAATGTCGACGTTCTCGACGAATTCTCTTTGCTGGTCATCCAGCATGTTTTCGGGTATTAACCAAGCCATGATAATTAGTTATTTGATTATTTGTAATGATTTTGTTCTTGTTTGCGTGAGATTATTCTCATCGTAGTAGGTGGTTTGTTCCATCTTAGGCTTTGCATTTCTTATTTCGAAAGCGCGATCTCTTTTACCTAATTCTTCTGCTGCCGATGCGAACCAACCATAGTCAACCTCACGAAGAGTATTAGTTTTCCATCGCTGTTCGTATTTATCATAAGCCGTTTGGAATTTTTCTTTGGCTTCAGATTCTTTTCCTTCTTTCTTGTATATTCTTCCGATCATTATGTTTATGCATGGATCAGAAGGATTCAGTTCGTATGCTTTGAACAAGTATTTCTTCGCCTTTTCATAATCTTGATAATACAATGTATGACCAAGGTTAAAATTTGGCCAATAAGATTCTGGATTATAATCCAATGCTCTTTCGTAAAATTCTACAGCTTTCTTTGTGTTTCCTGAGTTGTGATATAAGACTCCTATGGTATTATAATCATTAGGATTTGGATAAATCTCATTCTGGTGTTCAAGAGTTTCAGCTGCTTTGAAATCATTTCCAGCGTCTTCATAAGCCTTTCTCAGATTTATAAGACAATTCTTCGAAGGGATTCCCCCATTCTTTTCTGTTTCAAGATTTGCTTGTCTTTCTGCACGAAGCACAATTCTTTCTTCTGTGGTAAGTTCTTTATTTGCAAATGGATTTTGAGGTTCAATCAAACAACTTACGCCCATGCAGTCTCCCTTAACAAGAAGTAGTTTATCTGCTGTTATTTCTAATATCAATCTGACCTGAGCAGAAATAGGGAATCCACCATCTCGCGTGATTTTTAAATTGAACAGCATTTTATTTGCATTTCCAACACAAATTGGCAATTCAATAGCTTCTTGATGGTCCTTGCTTGGCATTAAATCATCAATTACAACAGTATTACATGGTATGGTTGTGCCTGCAGGAATAAGTATTTTGCTTGTTGTATCTTTGGTTATGACAAAGATTGGCTCGCTCGTAATTGGTTGGATAATACACTTATTCAATCCATTCATAAGAAGAGAATGAATAGCCGCTCCTTTGGAAACATGAGTTTGGAGATCCTGCGGAACAAGTATCTGTGAATCTTCAAAATGTTCTTTTAATGCTTCTTGAATATATGGATTTTGTGCACTACCACCTATCAATAGTACATAATCAATTTCCTCTTTGCTTACTTGTGCTTTTTTTATTGCACTATCAATAGGCATGAAAATGTTGTTGTAATCTTCTTGCCCCTTTATTTTCGTGGCAATTCGTGATGATTTCATGAATACTGTCATGATTTCTGAGAATTCCTTTACAGATAGATAAAACTCTGTTTGCGAGAGACTACCTTTCTTTGTGTCTATCATAACAGAAACAGAGATGGATTCCTTTTCATCGCTATTTCTAAGATAGTCAGGAATTTCAAGATTATACGTTTGAGTAGCAAGTTTCTTACTAATCAGTATTTTTAACCTCTCAGATACCTTATACAATTGTGTTGCAATGTATTGTATTTCTTTTGTCCTGAAATCAGAGTGTTTCACATTATTGTGTTCAAAGAAACGTGGCATAATATATTTATAGGTAATATATCTGTCAACATCATCGCCACCAAGTTTCGTGAATTTTGAGATGGCTACATTTTTTGAATACAAGCCATTTGTGGATTTCCCGATTTCCAGAATAGAAATATCACACGTACCACCACCGAAATCAAACACGAGAACCTTTGAATTATAATGTGGACTAATCAATAGCGGCTTCTCTGACTCCTCACTATCATGAACATAACTGATAAAAGCTGCATTAGGCTCATCAATAAGAGATTGCCTTGAGACATTCATTCCATTAGTTTCAAGTGCTTCCATTAACTCTTTACGCTGATTTGCTTCGAAAGAAGCCGGAATACTTACAGCATAATTGATATTGTCTGAAAGGTTGTTCTCTTGGCAGTATTTAGTTATAAGTATTTTAAGATACATGAAGAACACTCGAACACAATCTTTCGGATTACGTATGTTTACTGACTCAAGAGAGCTTACTTCGCTATTGTAATACTTGGCACCAAGGTCTTCTCCAATCTCCATTTTGAAAGAAAACCATATATTTTTTCCTTTCGTCAATGTGTATTTTAAATTAGAAGCACCTTCTCCTACTAACAAATTTCCATTGTACCAAGCAATTACACTTGGTAATTTTTCACTTTGGAAAATAGTTCCATCTTCAAGAATTTGGGTAAGTTTGATAGGAAGTGTTTTTATAATATTCTCGCCATTAATCTTAGAGGCAATAGACACTACAGTTGTAGATGTGCCAAAATCAATACCGACGTAAGTTGCACTTGTAGCCAACTGCGTATTATCAACAGTCGGTAACATGGATTTAAGTGATAGAATATTAGATCCAGGCATATAGTTAAAAAATTAAGTTATCTTTCTTTATGGTTTAAACTGTTGTGGGCATAGACAATGTACTTGTCAACATCAATGCCTATAAGTATGCGCACCTTATTGATGCTGTTCAGGAATGGGCGCAGGGTAAAGTAGCCGGAAGCACGTAGGAAACCGACCACAGAGTCAAGGCGCTTGATACTGGAATTGTGTTCAAGCAGTCCTTCAAACTCTTTCATAAGGGTGTTGCCATCCTTATTCGTAAAGAATTGTTTTGACATTAGTACTGATAAGGTTATAGTTCAAGCAACTGGGAACTATCTTAATCAATAATATGTATGGCTTACGTCGAGGTCTGGGGATAAAAGAAGGGCGTGAACTCTTCTTATGGTATCCCGGGGTACAAGCGTAGGAAATTGATGGACCCCTCTACTGAATAAGAATGATGCTCACGACCCTAAACGGATCGCAATCATCAGGTTATCTATATTCAGTAGATTGGCTTCCTATTTGCTTATACGCCAAAGCCAACCATCATTGCTGTGGTTTCTATCCATCCGAACTAAGTTTCCTACGCTTGTTTCAAGGGATACCACAATGATAGCCTGTGTTGCTATATGGTTATATGTTAGTTTTTTGTTTTTTTAGTTTTGAGTTTCTGGTTTTGGTTTTTGGTTTTGGTTTTTGGTTTATAGTTTTGAGTTATTTGGTTTATATAACGATGATTTTAACGTTTTATTACTTTATTATCAAGCTTATTTTGTAATAAAAAAGTATTTGTTTTATTAACAAATGCTAATTTATTGATATATTACGCAATAATTTTATTTTTTTATAGTACGTATTTCTATTTTTATCCTTAACTTTGCAGCAGATCCTATTAAGATGAAAGTGGGCCCGCATGCCATGCGTACAGTTTGTGTACCTAGTCTTATACTGGATCTATTTTTTTGCCTCTAAGGGATTTTCTGGAGTATAAATGATAGTCTTTTTTGTTTCCATATCGTTTATGGCAAAGACATCGTTCACCATGACTATTTTTTCTTTGAGAAAATTGTAGTATCTAAATTCTCCTCGTTCGTATGCTCGCTGAATTGTCCAAAGTACATAATCGGCTGCTTGCAGCAGAGGTTCGTTACTACCTTGTTGTATCATGATGCGAATCTCTGAAGAATTCTCGATATTAGACTGTTTATAGCATGTACTTATAGCATCATATACAGCTTCTTGCATAGTGTCCTGTCTGACTACATTTCCCATTGTAGAGAAATACAGGTCTATTTTTGGATAAATATGTAATCTGTTTTCAAGAAGACGGGTAACAAGATACTTATATATTTTCTTCTCCTTGAATTCAAACATTTTGCGGAAACGGGCTTCGTCTTTGCGTGCAACAATGCAATAGAATTTAAAGTCAAGCTGTTTTAACAATCTGAAAACCTCCGCACGTACCTCATGACAATCTTTATTGGCATGAAAAGCTTTATTTGTGCTATGCATTGAGGGAATGCTGGATAAATACTCGTCATGGAGTAGCCTATCATGCAATCTCATTAATTGCTTGCGGCTTTCGTTGGGATTATATGTTTCCAGATACCCTACCATGAATGTTTTGCTTGCAGCACCCTTTTCAATGAGGTTCACGCCTCGTCTGCCCAAAACTTGTGGGTCGCCAGCTTCGTCAAAGAAGTAGTATGCCTTAATGCCATAGTACATTGCTTCCAAATTTTGTTTTTATATATTCTTTCACGAACTTGTTGCAAAGTTACGAAAAAAAATCATGATAGTAACATTTCTGCCTACCAAATGAACGATAGAAAGCAGAATTATTGTCAAAACATGAGTTTTTAGTCCATTTTGTTTGGTCAGTATATGAAAAGCGTAACTTTGCAGTGGAACTTATTCGCGCAAAAAACGCTTAGATAGCCTGATGCTGCTATATGGTTATATTTTAGTTTCTGGTTTTTGGTTTATAGTTTATAGAATAGATGTTTTTATATTTAAGTCTTTCGTTTATTCGGGTGTTTGATGCTAACTCTTCATCTGTAGCATCTCGGCAAGCTTTTATGAATGGTTGACGTAATATCGCGCAAGGCTCATGGTCGGGTACCCTATAACTTTATCTACAATGCCGCTGATGTCCGGAATCCATACCCCAATTTCTTGAGATCGCTCCACGACATCCCTAAGAAGGGATTTCTTATCCCTTGCGAAGCATCCAACTGTCTCTGTTGGGCTATTGCTTCTTGAGAGGTTACCCGCCTGTTCCAAGACGCTTTGGATGCGCGTATCATGTCCAAATAGTTGTTCCATTCTTTGCTCATACTTATCTTTAACTCACAACATTTTCTTAACTACCACAATGATAGCCGATGTTGCTATATGGTTATATGTTAGTTTTTAGTTTTCTGGTTTGATTGATTAATTGGTTACTATTCGTTCAAAGTTCAAAAAGCGTTATTGTTTCGTTCTCAATTCAGTCAGAACGTCTTCCAATATGCAAGAATCAGATAGAAGATACAGACCGCTTTCTTCATCATGCAATAGCTTGCAGGTGCGTGATGTATAGAATACATTGAAAGCACGTGCAATATCTATTTGCAACGTTTCCGATAGACGATATACTATCCGTCCTATCTTATTCCAAAGATTCAAGTCATTAAGCATATTATTTGGTTTTAACGAATTTCAAGTACTGTTATCATGCTTTTATTCCTTTCTTTTGCTCCCAGATTGAGATTGTCTTTAGGATATCTTCCGTAACATGTTTTCTGCTTTCAGCATGGAGCACCTGATAGCAAGGAATGATGTAATCAGATATTAGATTTATCTGATTCATACGATTGAACATGACTTCAGGTGTGCAGCCTGTAGCCTTTGCGGTAGTTTCAATGCACGATGCAATGAATATTGACAGGCACTCTTGTTCAGAAGGCGAATACGTATATTTTCTTGAATCTTTGCGCATTGCTTATCTCTTTATACACACAACATTTTCTTGACTACCACAATGATAGCCGATGTTGCTATATGGTTATATTTTAGTTTTAAGTTTCTGGTTTTTGGTTTGAACATTATGCTTTGATTATCTGCTGCAAAATTAGAAAATATTTCCGTAAATGCAAAATAATAATTAAAGTTTTTCTTTATTTTACTTTAACACTAAGTTTTTTACAAAATATGTAGCATTAAATAACACTCTGATAATCAACATAATAAGCTATAGTAGTGCTACAGTGCTACTAATTTATTGGAAAATCAGGGTTCTGCGTCACTTTAGTGGCAAAACATGGGCGGTGGTGATGATTCTGTACAACGAATTGGCCTAAATTGGGGCTGTTCAGCGTGAAAATCTCCGAAAAATGGGCTGTTCAGCGTGAAGGGGAGGCATTTATGGCATGATACAATGAATATTGATAAATGCAGAAAATCAGGATTTTAACCACAAAATCCTACATTCCTACATAGATTCGTTGTAACTTACAGATAATCAGCCCGTTAAGTCTATGTAGGATAAAAATAATCCTACATAAATCCTACATGATCCTACATAGCAACTTTTTCAGGAAATCTATGTAGGATAATTATCCTACATGCTTCCTACATAAATCCTACATAGCCGCTGAATGCCGATAAACACTGGAGTTCGCTGAGATTTTATGTAGGAATGTAGGATTTTGCCGAAAAAAAACTTATAAAAATATTCCTATAGGAATAAAAAAATATTCCTTAGGATTACGACTCGTCTTCCTTAGGATTACAGATCTATTTCTTTGAGCAGGTTATCGGCTTCTGTTTGGGCTAAATTTGGTTAAATTTGCGATAAAAATGAGATTTTTCGGTAAATATCTTGGCGGTTTGCTGGATTTTTATTAATTTCGCCGCATGATCACTAAGCAAATTTGTTCACCTAATAAAACTATTATGATTAAGAAAATCTTAGCAATTGCGCTGGCAGCAATAGCATTCGTTGCATGCACAGCAAAGAAGAACTCTGAGGAACAGGATGAGAAGAAGGCAAAGATTCTCGTGCTCTACTACTCTCAGACAGGTGCCACAAAGACTGTGGCTGAAGAGATCCAAAAGCAGCTCTCTGCCGACATTGAGGCTATCGAACCTGAAGTGCCTTACGATGGCGACTTCAACCAGACCATCGAACGCGGACAGAAGGAGATGCAGGACGGTTCATTCCCTGCCCTCAAGCCTATCAAGGCAAACATCAACGACTACGACGTGATCTTCCTTGGTTTCCCTATCTGGTTTGGCACATACGCCAATCCAATTGCTTCTCTCGTGAAGTCTGTAACATTCGAGGGCAAGAAGGTGGTGCCTTTCTGCACATTCGGCAGTGGCGGCACAGCTTCTGGCAGCAATGCCCTTAAGGCGGCTCTTCCTAAGGCAGAGATCGCTCAGGGATATGGTGTTCGCAATGCACGTGTGGCAGCTTGCCCTGACGAGCTGAATCGCTTCCTCATTGAACAGAAATATAAGGAGGGCGAGGTGGAAGCTCTGCCTGCATTCATGGAGCAGAAGCCTTGCACAAAGGAAGAGGTGGAAATATTCAAACAGGCATGTGACGGCTATCAGTTCCCACTCGGCACACCTGTAACAGTAGCCGGTCGCACCACATCCACTGGCACCGATTACCTCTACACGGCTAAAACAAAAAACGAACAGGGAGAAGAAGCCACTTCACAAATCTACGTTACCGTCAGCAATGCTGAAGGCGCAAAGCCTGAATTTACTGAGGTGGTAAGATAATATCCCCAAGAAAAAAAACTCCTCCCGACCTCCCACAAGGAGAGAGGGAGGAGCTTTCTTTTTTCTACATACAGAAGATAAAGTCGTAAAACTCGCAGAGTGACTTTCCTTTCTGGTCTGATTCAAAGAGGAAGAAGAGGGCTTGCTTGCCTTTTGGGTTCTTTATGCTAAGCTTAGCAGTGAGCTCAGTCATCTGCTGAGGCATGTCGGAAGTGAGGGTGAACGAACCGACCTCTACCCCACCCTGACTCTTCCATGGTCTGCCGAGCATAACGCGGATGGTGCCATTGACGCCTTGTGGCTTCAGACGGAGCTGCATGGTGATGTCTTTCTTGCCAGCAAGCTTGTTCATATTGAAGTACTTATAGCCCACGATAGAGCCTGCTGTGTTGTTTACAACAGGAGCGAACGGCACCTTGTGGTTACGAGGAGCCTGGTAAGAATCCGCCTGAAAATAAACCGGCTTGATGTATGAACCGGAATAGACGTAGTTTGGATATACCTCGCGGGCAGGCTCAGGACCGGTGAACCAGCAAGCGAGACCAGCTGCCTGACGGACGGTAGGATCAAGTCCTTCGAGGGCAAAACCTTCTGAATTATATTCGCCCTTAGAGATTTCCACTTTACCGCCCTTGCCTTTCTGGACGTTTACGGTAATCGGCGCAACCATAGCCTGACGGGCATAGCAGTCGGTACCTATCTGACGATGGTAGAAGACATACCACTGGTCGCCAATCTTGCAGATGCTGCCATGGGTATTTCCTCCCGGCATTGCAGAAGCTATCCAGTTGCCCTTCTCGTCCTTTTCCTTTGCGCGAGCATCAATAATAGTGCCACCATAAGTCCAAGGACCGAGCGGTTTGTCGCTGTAGCAGTAAGCGAGAGTATAGTTTGAAGCATTGGGAAGATCGTCCTCTCCTTCGGCTGTTGTGCGTGAGTAGATGAAAACGTACTTATCTTCAATCTTACGGATTGATGAAGCCTCGAAGAAACGGTAGATGCCCTCCTCCTGATAGCCAGAAATCATTCCTGACACAGGCTCTGTACCAGGCTTTACACTACACATAGTCTCTGGGTCCAGTTCTGCTCCATTAGACTTTCCGAAGCCCCAATAGCCATACACTTTGCCGTCGTCGTCAATGAATACCGCTGGGTCGAAGCCGAGACAACCATACGTCTCCGTAGGACGTTCCTTGCTCCAGTTGCAAACTTCGAAAGGTCCGTCAGGTCGGTCGCTCTTACAAATCATAGAGTTGCGTCCGCCACCCTGATTGTTAGGGTAGAGATAGTAGGTCTTCTTGCCGTTGGCATCAGTCTTTACAGCAACGTCTGGAGCAAAGAGGACGTCGTGGGTACCGTCTGGGTTAAGTCGCTCAAAAGTAGGCGATTCATAAACCTTAAAGATGAGTCCATCATAGCGCCAGTTCTGCAAATCATCAACAGGCGCAGACCAGACAACCTGATCTCTACCGCAATACATCCAGCGCAGGTTGTCGTGAGAACCATAGACATACACGCGATACTTGCCTGGACAGTCCGGATCTTCGAAAACGTAAGGTTCTCCGTCAGGGATGAACTCCCAAAGCGGCATGTAAGGGTTCTGGGCAGATGCCGGAAGAGAGAAGAACAGGAGGAGTAAAGCCAGCATTAGATGCTGGCTATATGAACGGCAACGAGACTTGAAGCCTAAGGCTCCGAGAATGGAATGGGAGGTGTTAATACTTTTTTTCATAGATGGTTGGTGTTTTTACACCGCCGAGAACGGCGGCGGATAATCTTTATTTTTGGCCTGCTTGCTTTATCTTTTCATCAGGACGAGGAGAACGTTGATGTCCGAAGGAGAGACGCCCGGGATGCGTGATGCCTGGGCAAGAGTTTCTGGATTTATCTTCACGAGTTTCTGGCGTGCTTCGGTAGAAAGAGAATCCATAGAGGCGTAGTCGAAATGGCCGCGAATCTTGATATCCTCAAGTCGGCGCATCTTCTCTGCCACCTGACGTTCGCGGACGATATATCCGCTGTATTTCATCTTTATCTCCGCAGCCTCACAGATTTCCTCACGGCGAGACTCAGGAGCATTCAACAACTGCTTGAGCTCTGGAATAACCTCTGCAACTCCTTGCAGCGAAATCTCCGGTCGGGCAATAAGGTCGAAGAGCTTCATGCCGGTATGCAGCGGAGTGGAACCGATGCTCTCCAGATAACCGTTGAGGTCTTTCGGACGAAGCGAATACTTCCTGCAGAACGTCTCGATAGCATCAATGTGCTGCTTCTTTGAGAGCCAGAGGTCGTAGCGGTCTCGCTTGGCAATACCGAGGTTATAGGACATCTCTGTCAGTCGGGCATCAGCATCATCCTGACGGAGCAGTATGCGATACTCTGCACGCGAAGTGAACATACGGTAAGGTTCGTCAACGCCTTTCGTCACGAGGTCGTCTATGAGCACGCCGATGTACGATTCATCGCGCTTCATCACCAGCGGCTTTGGACCGCCATTATCGCCTCTGCCATTAATATATGTAGGGTCAGCACCAGCATAGATAGCAGCATTAGCACCTGCCACAAGACCTTGTCCTGCCGCCTCTTCATAACCAGTCGTTCCGTTCACCTGACCAGCAAAGAACAGACCTGGCACGAGCTTTGACTCAAGCGAATGATGAAGCTGAGTAGGATCGAAGAAGTCGTATTCAATGGCATATCCCGGACGATAAACGCGGACATTGCGCAAAGCCGGAATCTGGCGAAGGGCATTCAGCTGAACATCCATAGGCATAGAAGAAGAGAAGCCGTTAAGATACATCTCGTCGGTATCTTCCCCTTCCGGCTCAAGGAAGAGCGGATGCTTCTCACGATCAGGGAAGGTGACAAGCTTTGTCTCCACCGATGGACAATAGCGCGGACCTATACTCTTAATCTGTCCGTTATAGAGAGGCGAATCGGCAAGTCCTTCAAGAAGAGCTTTGTGGCACTCAGGGTTAGTGTTGAATGTCCAGCAAGGCAGCTGCTTAAGCTTGCGCTGCTCAGTGTCAAAATAAGAGAAACGATGCCAGTCAGTCTCACCCTCCTGTATTTCCGTATGTGAGAAATCAACAGATTTGCGGTCTATTCTCACAGGAGTTCCCGTCTTCATTCGCTGAGAAGAGATGCCGAGAGCATTCAGCGACTCCGTCAGACCGTAAGAGGCAGGTTCTGCACAGCGACCTCCCGGAACCTGCTTGCGACCAATGTGCATAAGACCGTTCAGGAATGTACCAGCAGTCACGACGACCGCCTTGGCGAAGATCTCTACACCCCAGATGGTGGTAATCTTTAATTGAGAATTGAAAATTGAGAATTGAGAATTGGGCTGCGTTTCAATCTCGGCGATTTTGCCCGTCGAAGAAGCGCCGGGAACGGTGGTGATGTTCTCCGCCTGATCCTGCCAGATGTCGAGGTTAGGAGTATTGTCAAGAAGCTGACGCCATTTCCAGATAAACTTGCCGCGGTCGCACTGTGCACGAGGACTCCACATGGCAGGTCCTTTGGAACGGTTGAGCATACGAAACTGTATTGCAGTAGCATCAGTGACCAGTCCCATACCGCCACCGAGCGCGTCAACCTCACGCACAATCTGTCCCTTTGCAATACCGCCCACGGCAGGATTGCACGACATTTGTGCTATCTTGTTCATATCCATCGTCAGAAGGCAAGTCTTTGCACCCATGTTTGCCGAAGCCATTGCAGCCTCGCAGCCAGCATGACCTGCGCCAATGACGACTACATCATAACATTTACAATTTACCATTTACCATGTACAATTTACCATTTACAATTTACTTGCTTCTTCCCGCCAGTTTTGCTATCTGATTATGCAGAGTCTTTATTTCCTTGTAATGCTTCATCGCCTCAACCATTTCCTCCGGGCTGGCAGTTTCCAGTCGTTTCTTCGCATCGTCCATCTGCTTGATTACCATCTGCAGGCGGAGGTCGATGAAGAGGTGACTAATGCTTTTGAATATCTGCATAGCCATCTTATCCGGCTCCATTTCGTCAGGGGCGATATTCTCATTTACCATGATGAACTTTGCCGCCGTCTGGTTAATGGTGAGGTCTTCATGGCGCATAAAATACTGCTCTGCCACGAAATCCGCACTGGCAGACTGCTCTGCAGCCTCCTTAGCTATCTGATTATATATAGGAATGGAGAACTCCAGTTCGTCCTGAGAGAAATTCTGCTGCACGAACTGGGCAAGGGTGTATTGCGGTTCCGTAGGCATCAGCATCTCACCATGTCGGATAATGAGTTGCATAATCATGGACTCCACCTCCTGAAGCTTGGTCAGTTTCTGAGGTATTGGCACATTATTCTTGGCAGACGGATAGGCATTACCAGCAGGAAGACTCTGTGCTCCCACCATCTCTGCACGGTCTTTCTCCATCTGCTCGAGTTCTTTTTCGCGTTGTTCCTGCTTGCGACGTTCCTCGATGGCATCGTGAATAAACTTATTGACCCGACGTATGATGACATCCTCCGAAACACCGAGTTTCGTAACACAGAGCGTAACATACATAGAACGCTTTATCGGATCTTTTATCAGCGACACGCTCTTCAGCACGCTGTCTATTGCCTCAGCTCGCTTTATCGGATCATCGACGCCGTTGAGCATGACGGAACACTTAAAGTCGATAAAGTCCGTCTGGTTCTTCTCCACATAACTGCGGAATTCCTCTGCCGAATGCTTACGGGTGAAACTATCCGGGTCGTCTCCGTCGGGAAGGATAAGCACCTTGATATTCATGCCATGAGAAAGGAGCATGTCCGTTCCTCGCATGGCAGCATGTATGCCGGCATCATCGCCGTCATAGAGAAGAGTGATGTTAGGAGTGAGTCTATGGAGTATGCCTACCTGCTTCATGGACAGCGCCGTGCCAGAGTTTGCCACAACATTCTCTATGCCACACTGGTGCATTGAGATAACGTCTGTGTAGCCTTCCACCATATACACACGATTCTCCTTGGAGATAGCCTTCTTCGCCTGAAAGAGTCCGTATAGTTCTGAGTCTTTCTTGTAAAGTTCGGTCTCTGGAGAGTTAACGTATTTCTGCGCGACTCCCTTTGTACGAGAGTCCAGAAGACGACCTCCGAAGCCGATTATCCTACCGCTCTGACTGAACCAAGGAAAGATGACACGACCGGCAAATCGGTCTATATATTCGTCGCGATCGTTCTTATAGCATATTCCCGTCTTCTCCAGATATTCCTTCTTATAACCTTGAGAAATGGCTTTCTGCGCCAGAGCCTTGCGGTCTGACGGGTCGAAACCGAGCTTGAACTTCTGGATGATGTCGTCGCGGAAACCACGATTGCGGAAATAAGGCAGTCCGATGGATGTTCCGTCAACGGTGTTGTGAAGCTGATCAGCGAAATAGTTTGCCGCCCATTCGTTTACGATGAACAAGCCTTCTCGCTCTGTTTGTGCCTCTTTCTCCTCAGCCGTCAATTCGCGCTCTTTTACCTCAATGCCATATTTACGTGCCAGGTATTTCAGTGCTTCCGGATAGGAAAGCTGCTCGTGCTCCATGATGAAGCCGACAACATTACCACCCTTACCACAGGTAAAGCATTTGCAATAACCCTTAGAGCGGGAAACGAAGAATGACGGCGTGTGATCATTATGGAAAGGACACAAGGCCTTATAGTTAACGCCAGCCTTCTTCAGCGAAACGAAGTCGGACACCACGTCAACGATATCCGCTGCATCCATTATGCGTGATATGGTCAGTCTGTCTATCATCTGTAGAATCTGTTGAAGTTTTCTTTAGAATTCCTTTATTGCCTTCAGGAAGACATTGTCAAACTTATAGTTGCTTGCCACACCCTCTTTGTAGCCGTGGCGACCAATAAGAATGTAGTATTCTATCATCGACCTGATATGCTGCTTATGGAAGTCGAGGTCGTGGTTGAGGTTGTGCTTGAGTTTCTTTTCAAGAGCCTCGAACTCAGCCTTGCTTTCCTCATAATAGCCTTCTACCTCTGCTATCTCCTTCAGGCTCTTAAGGTATTTCTCCGTAAATGGGTCATACTTAAAGTCAACAGCAATAACGCGCTTCTTGAACTCATCGTAATCTGCATCAGAGAGTACGAAAGAAGCAGACTCTGCTATCTGCTTGTGAGAGTTGAGATAATCGCAGACGTAATTATGGAGGATTTCCGTTGAGTCGGCTGCATTGAGGTAATAGAGAATACGTGGCATAGTGTCAGCCTTAATCTCGAGATCAGGTATAATGCCACTTCCATCGGTAACCTCTCTACCGCTGCGTGTGTAGAAAGTATGCTTCAGGCTGTCAGCCACACTGACCTCCCTACCACGATTATAGTTACGAGCCTGAACGCAGCGGCCACTTGGCAGATAATACTTGCTGACCGTAACCTTCATCTCTGCATTGTTTGGAAGCTGGACGGTCTGCTGTACGATGCCCTTTCCGTAGGTTTTCTCTCCGGCAATCTTGGCACGGTCAAGGTCCTGCAGGCATCCTGCCATAATTTCCGATGCCGAAGCACTCTCATCATCAACAAGCACCATAAGCGGTATCTTCACGTCGATTGGGTCCTTCGTTGCCTTGTACTGATTGTCAAACTGCGAGTTCTTTCCGCGAGTCTGCACTACGAGCTCATTGCGCGGAATGAACATATTCACTATGTTGACACACTCGCTTACACTTCCGCCGCCATTGCCGCGAAGGTCAACAACGAGTTTCTCCATACCCTTGCGCTGAAGGTCAAGGAATGCCTCACGGAAGTTTTCGTAACAGCCCTGAGTGAATTCTGTCAGACGGATAACACCTATCTTGCTGCCCTCGTTCTCGTAAATAAACGAGCAGGCTATTTCAGGAGTCTTTATCGTCTGGCGGGTAATGACCTTTGTCACTACTTTTCCCGTTGAGCGCTTCTGGAGTTTAATCTTTGCCTGCGTGCCAGCTTCTCCGCGAAGATGACTACTCACATATGACGTGCTCTTGCCCACCATCGTTGTGTCGTCTATGGCAAGGATAATGTCACCCATCTCAAAGCCAGCCTGACCGGCAGGAGAACCATCGAAGATTGGATAATGAACCACAACATGATTCTTGTCCAGACATTGCTTAATGATTGCACCGATACCGGCATATTTACCGGTAAGCAGCTGGTTGAACTTTGCCTTATCCTTTGCAGAATAGAACTCAGTGTAAGGATCGAGCATGTCCATCATGCCGTTCGCCGCATTGGAGATCATGTCCTCAGGATTAAGGGTATCCACATACATGGTGTGGAGCTTTCTGCACACCTCATTAAACAAACTAACCTGCTCGCCCATCTTATAGTAATCCTGAGCGTTGGCTGCCAGTGATGACAAGCACATCATCAGCATTAAAACTCTGTATTTCATTCTTTTCATCGTCTTTTTTTGAGAAATGTATATATACTTAGGGTGCAAAGATAAACATTTTTACTTTAATACGCCTATTCTTTTTGCATGATTTTGATAAATATTAAGAATAAAGCGTCAACGTGAAAATAAATCACAAATCATCAGTCATAAATCATAAAATGTTTTTACCTTTGCACCCGCAATCAAGCGAAACAGCCCTCCGAAAGGCTAAAAAACTTGCTTCAGTAGCTCAGTTGGTTAGAGCACATGACTGTTAATCATGGGGTCGTTGGTTCAAGCCCATCCTGGAGCGCAAGCACATCGGAAATGTTTCCTTAATTGCAAAACTGCTTCAGTAGCTCAGTTGGTTAGAGCACATGACTGTTAATCATGGGGTCGTTGGTTCAAGCCCATCCTGGAGCGCAAAAAGAGTTGGCTTTCGAGTCAACTCTTTTTTGTTTCACATATATAAAGTCAAAATTTCCTACACTCAAGAACAAAAACAAATCAATTTATTTTGTATTCTTCCCGCTTATTCGTAACTTTGTCCCCAAAATAACACAATATGGCAGATAATATAGACGACATCATTGCTGGAGGCGGCATAACATTCCGTCCTGCACGCAAGAAAGACGATGACTCAGGAAAGGTGAAGACAAAAGCCAAGAAAAAGGCTTACATCACTGGCGCACACGGATCAGGAAGTGCCAAGCAAAAGGCTAAATACAGACAGCAGCGCGCCAACAGGAAGCATAAATAATAACATGTACCATTTACCATGTACAATTTACCATTTAGCTGCGCCTCAACGATTGCTATAAACAATTTCATTTGTACATTTCGCGATTCTTGTCAAAATGAAAGAATGCCCAAATGATAATGGTAAATGGTAAATGGTAAATGGTAAATAAAAAGATGATTTACTACTTTTCTGCAACGGGCAACACTCGCTATGTGGCAAAGCTGCTGGCGAAGGAACTTGGAGACGAAGCGGTTTCTATTACCGATTCGTCAACTGAGTCATCGGCTTCTGCGAAATCTGCAACGACGGACTATTATCCTATCCTCTGTTTTCCCGTTCACGGTTGGCGAGTGCCAAGCATTGTTGAGAAGTTCATGAAAGCCCATAGCCTCAACGCCATTGAGGGTAGCATATACGTTGTACTCACCTGCGGTGACGACTGTGGCAAGACAATAGACTATCTGCGCAAGACTGCCAATGCTGTCGGAGTGAGCATAGCCGGCGCATTCTCCGTGCAGATGCCTGAAAGCTACGTCGGTCTGCCTTTCATGGACGTGGACAAGGGACAAAAGGAGCTGCAGAAGATAGAAGCGGCACGCAATGCCGTTCCGCACATAGCAAGCGTGATCAAGTCGAAGGCTCGCGGTGTATATGAGGTGAAGGAAGGCGCCTGCGCATATCTGAAATCAAAGGTTTTCGGCGGTTTCTTCCATCATGTTCTTATCACAGACCGCACATTCTCTGTCAACCGCATGGCATGTGTTGGCTGCGGACTTTGCGAAGAAATCTGCCAGGTGGAGAATATTCAGCTTGCATCAGACAAGAAACCCGTCTGGAAGCATACTGGTCGCTGCATGACCTGCCTTGCCTGCTACCACATCTGCCCTCGCCATGCCATCAGTTTTAATGGTATGACCAAGAGCAAAGGACAATATTTTCTTAAATAGGGAATTCCCATAGCCAAATAGGGGAAATACTCTTTTTGCATTCAGTTTTTTTTCGTTCATTTGCACCCAGAAACAACAAATAAATTCTAAACTGAGAAAATGAAAAAGACTATTATCCTCGCTCTCATTGCCGTGATATGCGGCATGAGCGCAAACGCACAAGGCTACAGAAGAAGCCCTCGCAGTGGCTCTTACGGATACTCTTCCCACAGAACCAGCGGTTCCTATGGTTACAGAAATTACGATAATCGTTCGTACGTAGGATTACGCATCGGTGGCGCGTTCTCAACAGTAAACTCTGACGACAAGTATCTTGACGGCGGAAAGAGCATGACTGGTCTTGACATCGGCATCGTTACGGGTATGCCTGTTACATCTTCTGCCCCACTCTATCTGGAAACAGGACTTGAGTATATAGAAAAGGGCGGAAAGAGCGGAAAGACTTCCACTTTCGACAAGATGACTTATTCGCTCAACTATCTGGAAGTGCCGCTTACGCTCAAGTACATCTGCAATGTTGACCGCACACTGAGCATTCAGCCTTACGCTGGCGGTTACTTAGCATGCGGCGTTGGAGGAAAAATCAAGGACTTCGGCGATCGCGTAGCCTACAGTTCTTTCGGCGAGAAGTCGTACAATTTCCAGCGCTTTGATGGTGGTCTGAAGGTCGGTTGCGGCGTCGGAATAGACATGTTCTATGCTGACCTCAGCTATGACATCGGTCTTTCAAACATCTCCCACGATGATTTCGACCAGTCAAAGACTGGCAGTCTGCAATTTACTGTAGGCGTGAATTTCTAACAGAAAGTGAACACTCACCTTAGAAGAGGTAGAAGTCCAGAGCGTCTTCTATCTCTTCTTTTGTTGCGGTCTGGTTAATGCGGATATCTCCCACCGCACCAAGGAGCGTAAAATTGATAGTCGAGCTGTCCTTGTTCTTCTTGTCGTGAGTCATCAGTTCAAGGAGTTCAGGATAGTCGTCGCATGTGATGCTGAGTTTTCCGTAGTTCTCCTTAATGAACGATGCCACCTGATGGAGCGTATCGGTAGGGAAACTGCATTTCTTCGCACTGAGATAAAGTTCGCAGATAAGTCCCCATGCCACGGCATATCCGTGGAGTACAGGACAATTATGGCGCATAGCCCAGCTTTCAAAAGCATGACCGAAGGTGTGACCGAGGTTCAGAGCCTTACGGATGCCTTTCTCGTGCGGATCTTCCGTCACCACCTTCTGCTTCACGCTGATGCTCTCTGCCACCATCTCCTGAAGTTTGACAAAGTCAAGGTTAAGGTCAGAGTCAGAATTAGAGTCAAAGTCAAACGAAAGATGCTCAGCAAGCATTTCCTTATCCTTGAGGAGCGCATGTTTCAGCATTTCTGCGTAGCCGGAAAGAATATTCTCTCTGTCGAGTGTCTTAAGAAATTCGCTTGAGATAATCACCGAGGAAGCATCGCAGAAAGCACCAATCTCATTCTTGTATCCGCAGAAGTTTATGCCAGTCTTTCCGCCCACGGAGGCATCCACCTGAGAGAGCAGCGTCGTAGGAATATTCACAAAGTTTATGCCGCGCTTAAACGAAGCCGCAGCAAAGCCTCCAAGGTCGGTCACCATTCCGCCGGCGATGTTTATCAGCAGCGAATGGCGTGTAGCACCACCAGTAGAAAGAGCCTCCCAAACCTTCGAGATGCTTTCCACCGTCTTGTTGTCATCGCCTGCCGGAACAACTATCAGTCTGCCCACAATCTGGTCGCAAATCTGAACCTCCTTTTGCTTCATTGTTCCCGGCTCTAAAGTCCAAGTCTCTGCGTCCAGAACTTCAAGACACAATCTTGCCGTTGTCTCATCGCAAAGGATGAAGGTTTTATCGTGCTCACATTCGTTGTAAGCATTTATTATATCTTGCTTGAGATTAGTCGAAATTATTACTTTCTGCATATTATTTTTGTAAGTTTTTATGTGGTGAAGAACTGGATAAAAGCCGAAATTTGGGCAATTATCGGTTGCAAAATTACTAATTTTAGGAAAATAATCAAAGTATTTTGCAAATATTTGAAAAACATTTCATAATTTTGCACCCATGAGAATACTAAAAAGCACTTTATTCCGCGCACTTTGCGCCATCGCCATCGGCTATATGCTCATAGAATACCCTGAAGATATGCGCCACGGATTCATTCGCGCCATCGGTGCATTGTTCCTTGCTTCAGGTGCTATCTCATGGGCTAGTTACCTGCATCAGAAGAAACATGCCGGACAGACGGAGATCTTCGATGCCGAGGGCAACAAACTTGTTCAGACCACTCCCTTCTTCCCTATCGCCGGAAGCGGAAGCGTCATTCTCGGACTCATTCTCATCGTCGTGCCCGGCACTCTGGAGAATGTGCTCAACATCATCTTCGGCGCGATGATTCTTCTCGGTGCCTTCAACCAGTTCATGACGCTCATGAAGGCGCGACAGTTCTCCATCGTGCCTGTGGCTTACTGGATAATAACGTCCGTCCTCTTCCTCTTCGGACTCCTCATCGTGCTGAAGCCAAGCTTCATCTCTGAGACGGTTTCGTTCTTCATGACTCTCTGCGGATGGTGTTTCGTGGCATATGCCTTTGTGGAACTGCTTCTCAGCGTACAACTCGCTATCTTCAAGCATAAGTACAACAAGGCGAATGAGAAGATGATGATTCAGAAGGCTGAGGAGGAGAACGAGAAACTACTGACACAAACTGAAACTACGGAAGAGTAAATACACACACATGAAACAGCTTTTCAAGATTGACAGATCGTCGCCACGTGCTCTTCTTGCACTTGAATGGGTGGTCATAGCCTACATGGTTTTCACCATCATCCTTATATTTTTCACCTACACAACTCATCAGAATCCACTGGCTCTCATCGGCGGACGACTACAGATTCTTGCCATGATGGGCGGACTCTGGCTTGTGCATTACATGCTGCCTTGTCAGCTTACGCTCTTCCTGCGAGTGATGCTTCAGGCAGCATTGCTTTCATGGTGGTATCCAGACACTTACGAGCTGAACAAGGTGCTACCAAACCTAGACCCGGCATTTGCGGAAATCGACCAGAGCATCTTCGGTTGCCAACCGGCATTGCTGCTCCACACCATCCTTCCTGGCTGGATGTCCGAGCCGCTCCACATGGGCTATTCTTCTTATTATCTATTCATCGCCGTCACCCTACTCTACTATCTCTTCTGGCAGCGAGAGGATTTCCTTCGTGCGTCGTTCGTTCTGCTTACGTCCTTCTTCGCATTCTACGTCATCTTCGACCTCATCCCTGTCACGGGTCCTATCTATTACTACGAGTTTGCGGGAATAGAGAACATACGCGACGGACTCTTTCCTGATGCCGGCGACCACTTTATGAACAGTCAGGCTTGCCTTACCATGCCTGGCGACAAGGACGGATTCTTCTATCATCTCGTGGAGAGCGCACACCATGCCGGTGAAAGGCCGACGGCAGCATTCCCAAGCAGCCATGTGGGATGCTGCGCGGTAATGGAGCTCCTGCTTCTCTTCTCGAAGAAGTGGAAACTGTCGCTTTTCCTCCTGCCGTTCTTCATCCTGATGAGCATTGCCACTGTCTATATCCAGGCGCATTATGCCATTGATGCCATCGTAGGACTCTTCGTCGGCTCGTCGTTCTATTTTATTTTCAACACACTCTACAAAAAGCTCCGTCTCTGGTAAGTTTTTCATTTTCAATTATCCATTTTCAATTATCAATTATCAATCTCTCATATCCTCTCTCCGTCAGAGCCATGAGACTGGCGAGGCACAAGCCATCGCCCGACTCCTCGCCGACAAGGTTCTCAACATGAGCTTTGCCGATATGCTCTGTGCAGACAGTCTTGAGAGCGAACAGATCTCTGCTGAGGATTTTGCGGAAATTATCAGCCGCATCATTGCCGGCGAACCCGTCCAATACGTCATTGGCGAAGAAACTTTCTTCGGCAGAACCTTCTCCGTAGGCGAAGGTGTCCTAATACCTCGTCCCGAAACAGAAGAACTTTGCCAGTGGATCATAGAAGAATGCAGAATTGAAGGGAAATGCAGAATGCAGAATGCAGGATGCAGAATTAGTGGCGAAGAACAATCCTGCATTCTGAATTCTGAATTCAGCATTCTTGACGTCGGCACAGGCTCCGGCGCCATAGCCATCACTCTCGCCAAGGAGATCAACGCCCGTATCACCGCCATTGACATTTCCGAAAAAGCTCTTTCCATAGCCAAACACAATGCCGAGAAGCTTGGAGCAGACGTAAACTTCATCCAAGCCGACATCCTCGACGCCAATTCTGCATTCTGCATTCAGCATTCTGCATTTGATATAATAGCCTCCAACCCGCCTTACATCATGGAGAAGGAACGCGCAGAGATGTCGCAACATGTCCTTGACCATGAACCCTCGCTCGCCCTCTTTGTCCCAGACCACGACCCGCTGCTCTTCTACCGCGCAATAGCCGACTTCGCCCAGCAGCACCTTGCTCCAGAGGGGCTTCTTTTCTTTGAGATAAACCCACTCTGCGCCGACGAAATGCAGCAGATGCTCGCAGCCAAGGGATTCTCCAACATAGAACTCCGCACAGACCAGTTCGGAAAGAAGAGAATGATAAAGGCAACGAGGTAATAATCAGCCTAATTGCTATTTTTTTGCCGGTTTATTTTGTTTGTCAAGAAATAATTCGTATCTTTGCCCCCAAATTACAAGTAAGCATGAGCAAATTCAAATACCCAGTAGATACCGACCAGTTCCAAATGATAAGGGAACAGGGCTATGTGTATGTTGACAAGACAGACCTGATGTACGACCTTGCCAACAAATACAACTATGTATTCCTTGCCCGTCCACGCCGTTTCGGCAAATCTCTGCTCTGCAACACCTTCAAGGCGTACTTCCAGGGACAAAAGGAACTGTTTGAAGGACTTAAAGTGATGGAGCTGGAGCAAGAGTGGAACTCATATCCTGTGCTGCACTTCGATATGAGTGAGATGCGTAACTGCACAACGCTACAAGGCATGAGCGATGTGCTTGAAGCTATGCTAGAAAAATACGAGACAAAATACGGAACTTCGAAGCGTATTAACCAATTCAGTTCACGTTTTGACCAACTCATCCGTCACATACATGATACGCAAGGCAAGAAGGTGGTTGTAATCATTGATGAATACGACACTCCGCTGATGCGCAATCTGTATAATGAAGACATGCTGGAAGGTATTCGTACCATGCTGCGAGGTTTTTACCAGACGGTAAAGTATGATGGTGCATACCTTCGCTTCGCCTTCATCACCGGCGTGACAAAATTCTCACAGCTCAGTATCTTCTCAGAATTAAACAATCTGATGCAGATTTCAATGGATAACGAATATTCGGGTATTTGCGGCATCACTCAAGAGGAGCTTGACACCGTGCTTCATCCCTGTGTTGAGGAATATGCAGAGAATCTCAATATACCAGTCGAGGAAGCATACGCACTACTGAAGAAGAAATATGATGGCTATCATTTCTCTAAGAAAAGCAAGGATGTCTATGCACCGTTCAGTCTGCTGAGAGCACTCAATGACAATGATACTGCTCATTACTGGTTTGAGTCAGGCACCACAACCGCTCTGATTGAGCACCTGCGTCATTATCCTTCAGTGTCTGCTTTGGAATATGATGGTGTTGAAGTAGGTGAAAATGAGTTTAATATCTCTTGTGAGAGTGCAGAAACAGCCATTCCGTTGCTTTATCAGAGTGGCTACCTGACAATTGATTCCTACGATGCCCTACTCAGGACATACACGCTTCATTTCCCGAATCTTGAAGTTCGTGAAGGAATGATTAATGGCTTGATGCCATTGATACTCAGGCGTTCTACGGCTGATGGTAATGCTCTGATACGTAAGATGGCAGCAGCCATTTTCCAAAGCAACCTGTCAGATGCAATTATTACCTTGCGTTCCTATATCGCCAAGATACCATACGACATCATCACCCGTGAGGAGTGGGATGACAAAGAAAGCCGTGAGTCATTCTATAAACTCCTTTTCTATATGGTGTTCTCCATGCTCAACTCCACGGTTGATACTGAGGTTAAGAGCATCCTCGGTCGTGCCGACGTAGTCATCAAGACCACGACAGACATCTTTGTCCTCGAACTGAAGGTAGACGATACCGTCGAGAATGCCCTTGCACAGATTGACGATAAAGGCTATGCCATTCCTTACGAAGCAGACGGCAGAAAAGTAACTAAGTGCGGTATCTCAATTTCTTCCCAAGCCCGCAACATAACTCATTGGCGGGCAGTGGATGAAAACGGATATGTCATCAGCGAGCAGAAATAAATTATCCCGAATATTTTTGCAGATTCAAAATATAGTTGTATATTTGCAACCGAATAGCGAACATGATTGATAAATCATTATAAAAATAAGATGACTGCACTGACAACAAAATATATAGATTTGCTGACCGACTACGGCTTCAGATGATTTGAATACAGATTTGGAAAAATGGATTTATAGCATTAAGAATATGGGAAATATGACAACAGCACCAAGGATGGCAAGCACAGGTGTTTTCCATCATTTATATAGCGAGGCAGAACTTGCTGCGCTCTCTAAGCGTGAGCGTAATATCTACGAGCGTTCACTGCGCAACTATCGTGACATGCTGGCTGACAAGGAGACCACAAAGAATATGTTGGCACGTGAGAAAAAGACTTCACGTGAAGAAGGACTTGCAGAAGGTCGTGCTGAAGGACGTGCTAAAGGAGTAATGAATGTGGCACGCAACCTGAAGTCAGCAGGTATGGACTTGCTGTTCATCAGCCAGAATACAGGGCTGACCATTGAGGAAATTGAAAGATTGTAGTAAAGTCAGATACCCATTCCCCCAATGACTCAAACTATCACAACATACAATATGCCGTTATGCGCTTCGTGGAGCGTAGTGATGCGGTGTGCTTGCGTGCGATTAGGGGGAAAACGATTTACTATCAATAACTTATTTATGCCACAAAAAGAGTAGAGAAGATATAAAAATGCTAATGCACCACAAATCTTCTAGAATTATTTTGCCGTTTCAAAATATAGTTGTATATTTGCAACCGAATACGGTGTATTCACGAAAAACAAAAGAACAACGAAACAAACGAACAAAGATTAAAGCAACGATAAATATCATACCAATATGGCAACATTAACAATACAACCTGAAGCAAACCAGATGATCGTAACATTCGACGATGTTAGCGTTATGCAGCAAGTAAAGAAAACTCTTGCCTTGGTCAGGGGCGTCAAGTCTATCTCCATGCCTCGTAAAAAGCGTGTGTGCGGCCTTGACCGAGCATTGAAGGATGTGGAAGAGGGGCGCGTATATCGTGCAGAAAGCGTAGAAGACATGTTCAAACAAATTTTGGGTGAAGATTATGTACAGCGTTGAATATACAGGAGCGTTTCGAAAGGATCTTAAGCTTTGCGCAAAGCGAGGCTTGGACATCAAACTCCTTCAAGATGCCATCACCATCCTCGCAAGAGATGGAAAACTTCCACCAGAATATCGTTCGCACATCCTCAGTGGCAAGTATGCTGGAATATGGGAATGTCACATCAAGGGTGACTGGCTCATGACATGGCGGCAGTATGATGACCGTCTTGAACTCCTCATGCTCAACACTGGCACACATTCAGACTTGTTCTAATCCTTCAACTTAATAGAATATTCCCCCAATGAATCAAACTATCAGTACATACACTATGGCATTATGCGCTTCGTGGAGCGTAGTGAATTTTATGCCACAAAAAGAGTAGAGAAGATATAAAAACACGAATGTACCACAAATTTTCACCTATATTTTTGCAATTTCGAATTATAGTTGTATATTTGCAACCGAATACGGAGTATTCACGTTAAAAAATAAAAACAAATAGATATGGAAGCTATATACACATCAGACCACACCGTAAACCCTGTGGATGCACTGTGGACGCTCTTCGTGAGCCAGTCCAAGAAGGTGCGTAAGGAGTTTACCGAGCGTTTAATGTCAGCAGAAGCAAATACAATTTCACCTTCTCTGGCAAAGAGAATAGCTAAAGCAGAAAAGGATTATTCTAATGGCAAAACTGTCCACTTCAACAATGTTGATGAGTTAGACGCATATCTTGATAACTTATAATGTACTCTATTGAATTTGAAAAAAGTGCCTTAAAAGTTGTGGCAAAATGGAAGAAATCCAACCCTGCGCTTTACAAGAAATTTAAGGTGTTATTGGCAGACATGACTGAACATCCTCGCACTGGGATTGGTCATCCAGAAGCTTTAGTTGGAGGTAAAGATATTACATATTCTCGTCATATTACAGCTCATGACAGAATAATATATAATATCTATGATGAAACAATAACTATTCTTGTGATTCAAGTGGAAGAACATTATAACGATAAATAAGCACCCATTCCCCCAATGACTCAAACTATCACAACATACAATATGCCGTTATGCGCTTCGTGGAGCGTAGTGATGCTGTGTGCTTGCGTGCGATTAGGGGGAAAACGATTTACTATCAATAACTTATTTATGCCACAAAATAGAAGTGAAGATATAAAAATGCTAATGCACCACAAATCTTCGAGAATTATTTTGCAGATTCAAAATATAGTTGTATATTTGCAACCGAATAGAGAACATGATTGATAAATCATTATAGAAATAAGATGACTGCACTGACAACAAAATATATAGATTTGCTGACCGACTACGGTTTCAAACGCGTCTTCGGCAACAAGGAATTGCTCATTGCATTTCTAAATGCCTTGTTTGAGGAGGAAGGCAAGGTGATAAAGTCTGTCACCTATATCAACAAGGAGATGACACCTGTAAACAAGGATGACAGAACTATCTTCTACGATGTCCTGTGTAAGGTCGATGGACAGGAGGATATAATCATCGAGATGCAGCACAAGCCTCAGGACACCTTCCGCGAAAGGTCTCTTTATTACATGTC
>JAZRYU010000087.1:0-10263 GCA_045600885.1 Prevotella sp. | reverse complement strand
CAATAGACAGAAATTATAAATAAAAATTTTTGAATTAATTCTTGTAAATTGTTGATAATTCTTGTCTCAAGAAAAAAGGTTAAATTGTATATACTTACCAAAATTAAAAATTACTTTGTTTCTGACTATGACATTTACATTGATTATAACTCTGACTTTGATCCTGACTTTAACTTCATGCGGCGACGGTAGCTCCGTGAAGAATAACGAAGATATTAAGGAACTCTTGGCGAAGGACTCTGTTCCGGCGGGTGTTCTGCCGATTGAGGATTTCTTTCAGACCTCCTCCGACCCCTCCACAGTGATGGGAGAGCGCATGATGGACCGATTCTACAAGGCACTTCTCAACGCGGAGGATATGGATCGTCCGGTGCGAATAGCATATTATGGTGACTCGTTTATCAGTGGTGACCTACTGACGCAGAATCTCCGAGAGATGCTACAGGAGAAGTTTGGCGGTAGTGGAGTAGGGGCTGTGGAACTGGTTCAGCAGTATTCCCGCAGTTCTATAGCTCAGACTGCGGAAGGACTGAATGAGTATGAGCCGATGAAGAAGAATGGCTTCAAGGCAGACCTGCAGGGAATGAGCGGCGTCTATTGCATAAGCGACGCTGATGCAAAGGCAAAGCTCAGCGGAACAAATACAAAGTACAGCACTCACGTGAAGTCCTGGACACACTCTCAGCTGTTCTTCCGTCCGCAGAACTCTGCAACCGTGACCTGCAAGATTAACGGCAAGGAGAAGGAACTCTACTCAGGCAAGAGCGATAAGCTGCAGATGGTGCAGATGGACGGCGAGACGAGTTCGGCGGAATGGACAATAAATGGTAAGGGCAACGTATTCTACTTTGCTTCGAACGAAAGCGATAAGGGTGTCATTGTAGATAACTTCGGAATGGTGGCAGTCTCAGGCAATCAGCTGAAGAAGATTCCGCAGAGCACGCTTGACGAATTTGCAGCCGTGCGTCCGTACGACCTTATCATCCTGCAGTATGGTCTGAACGTGGCTTCGCCTAAAGAGGCTGACCATTACAAATATTATGTACGCGCGTTTAAGGAGGTCATCGGTATGTTCAAGAAGGCTTGGCCTAATGCCGCAGTGCTTCTGGTCAGCGTGAGCGACAGAGCGCAGAAGGAAGGTGGCGTGGCAAAGTCGATGGATGCCATCAGAGAGCTTGTGGGTGTGCAGCGAGAAATGGCGAAAGACAGCAAGGTGGCTTTCTGGGATATGTATAAGGTGATGGAGAATAAGGGAGGTATAATCAAGATGGCGGAGCAAGGCGATGCGGAAAAGGATTATACTCACATCACTATGAAGGGAGGAAAGGTGCTTGCAAAGCCTCTGTATGACGCCCTCATGAACGGGCTCTTCAATTACGAGAGAAGGCTGAAGGTTTTAGAGTAAAAGCCCGAAGCAGCCCTCGCATGAATGCGAGGGAACGGTGGCGATTTTTGCCCCGCATGAATGCGAGGGAATGGTGGCGATTTATCTGACGCGCAGAGGCATGCCGATGGTGATCGGATCGTCGGCGGAAAGATTGTTAAGCTTATAAAGATACTTAAGGCGGATGCCGAAATGCTGGGCGATGGTGTACATACTGTCGCCCGCTTTTATGATATAGACCTTTCCTTTATAGCGCTTGTCGCCCTTCTTAGCCTTTTTCTTCAGATAGACTTTCTCTCCAGGCTGAAGTTGGTCGTCAACATCGCGTTCATTATATTTTGCCAGCTTGCGGCAAGATTTGTCTATGTTCCATGCAACGGTCTTGTAGGTGTCGCCCTTCTGAGCAATGACGTATGGAATGCCATTGTTCTCCATTATCTGGTATGTCTTCTCCTTAATGCCATCAGGATTGTGCTTCTTGTGCTTTGGCTTATTGTCCGAAGTAGAAGCTTCGGGAACGGTGGCGTTGTCGTAAGCGTAAAGCTGATAACGCTCAATGATGGAAATAAGATTCTCGGCGTAAGTGGGAGATGTGGCATAGCCGCAAGCCTTAAGGCCTTTAGCCCAAGACTTATAGTCGGTGATGCTGTAGGAGAACAGTCTGCTGTAGCGTGGCTTGAGCAGAAAGCGACTGTGGTCCTCATAGCTTTCGCTTGCATTGTTGTAGCAGCGGAAGCACTCGTTCTGAGCATCGTCGTCGCGATACTGCTTCCTGCCTTGCCAGTCGTGGCATTTTATGCCGAAGTGATTATTGCCCTTTCGAGCCAGCTCGCTCTTTCCCGCCGCACTTTCAAGTAGTCCCTGGGCAAGAGTAATGGATGCCGGGATACGATAACGCTGCATCTGCTCAATAGCTGTCAGCGCATACTTCTCGATGTAGGCATCGTAGTCAGCGTTGCGATATTGAGCGGATGCAGCGAGTGTCGTTGCAAAAAAGAAGAATATTGTTAGTATGTTCTTCAACGATTCCTTATTTATACATGAAGCGCTTGATGGACTTCTTAGGAGTCTTTTCAAACTCTTCGTCGCGGATTTCAATAGACTGAAGCTTAGCGTAAGAAGCGATTATCTTGTTCAGTTCAACGCGGTTCTGCTCCATGATTTCTGCAAGTTGTTCGCGAGTTATTCCTGCCTTCTCTGCCTCAGCATAGTCAGGGTAAACGAGTCCGACGAACTTGTCGTTACGCTGTACCATGACAGACTCAACGACGTAAGGCATAGAGTTCAGCTTGTCCTCAATTTCCTCCGGATAGACATTCTGTCCGTTAGGCGTAAGGAGCATATTCTTAGAGCGTCCACGGATATAGACGAATCCGTCAGCATCCATAGTGCCGAGGTCGCCTGTATGATACCATCCGTCAGCGTCAAGAGCATCACGAGTGGCAGCGTCGTTCTTATAGTATCCGAGCATCACGTTGTAGCCGCGAGCAAGAATCTCTCCAGCAACATTCTGAGGGTCAGGGGAATCAATCTTCACGTCCATGTGGACAACCTTGCGTCCGCAGGAACCAGTGCGAGCAGTCTTGCAGTCTTCGTAAGTGATGATTGGAGCACATTCTGTAGCACCGTAACCGACAGTGATAGGGAAATTAATTTCGCGGAGGAATGCCTCAATCTCATAGTTGAAGGCAGCACCGCCGATGATTATCTCGTAGAGATTTCCTCCGAACGATTCGTAGAGAGCATCGCATATCTTCTTCTTGATCTTGTTTCCTACGATAGGAAGCTTCATCATGAACTTGATGTTAGGAGTAAGCTTAGGGAATACGCGCTTACGGATAATCTTCTCGATGACGAGCGGAACGGCAATTATAACCACAGGCTTCACTTCGCGGAACGCCTGAGCAATGATGGCAGGAGAAGGAACGCGAGAGAGATACCAGATGTGGCAGCCGACGATGAACTCATAGAGGAACTCAAATGCCATGCCGTACATGTGAGCCATAGGCAGGATACTGACAACATTGTCGCCAGCGTGAACCACCTTGCCCAGAACGCCCTTTGCAAAGTCCATGTTGCTCCAGAGCGCACGATAAGGAATCATTACGCCCTTAGAGAAACCTGTTGTTCCACTTGTGTAGTTGATGAGGGCAAGCTCGTCAGGATTCTGCTCAATGTAATATTGCACATGTTCGCGACGGAAATTCTTCGGATATTTCTTTCCGAAGAGTTCGTTGAGATGCTCTCTTGCAAAGGTGAGTTTCTCATTGCGTGCCATGGCTACAGAGAAGTCCTGGATGTTGATGATGCCTTCCAAATCAGCCATTTCCTCTTTGTTGAGTGTAGGACCTACGACATCGCCAACGAAAAGAATCTTTGCCTCAGAATGATTGACGATGGAATGAACCTGCTCAGCAGTGAACTCATGCAAGATAGGCACAGCGATGGCACCGTAAGTGAGCGTGGCAAGATAGGCTACAGCCCAATGTGTAGAGTTGCGTCCGCAGATGGCAATCTTGTCGCCACATTCTATACCGCTTTCCTCAAAAAGGATGTGCAGTTTCTCTATTTTACGGGCTACGTCCTTATACTGATAAGTAACACCTTTGTAGTCTGTAAGGGCATCAAGATCCCAGTTATCTACGATGGTGTTTTCTATTAATCTATTGAAAGAAGCTATACTGTTCATGGTGGTAAAAACTGGTTGCACAATAATTAGAATACGTGTGCAAAATTAAAAATAATTATGCACAATAAAAAATTTTCTGTGCTGATATTTCATAATTTAAGTATTTTTATTAATTTTGCACATCAAAATGAAGAAAAGTAAGACTGCATACGTGTGTACTGAGTGCGGTTATGACTCAGTAAAGTGGCTCGGGAAATGCCCTTCCTGTGGTCAGTGGAGTACGTTTAAGGAAGTGAACATCGGTGCCACTTCCAGGGAAACTGTGGCAAAAGAATTCAGCAAATCTTCGCCACTCGGAGGAACGAAAGCGCTGAAGCTTCATGACATCTCTACGGACAAGGAACCGCGCATAGATCTGGGCGACGAAGAACTCAATCGCGTTCTAGGCGGAGGAATGGTTCCGGGAAGTATCATCCTTCTCGGCGGAGAGCCGGGCATCGGAAAAAGTACTCTTACGCTGCAAACCATTCTCGGCATAAAGGGACGGAATATTCTGTACGTCAGTGGTGAGGAAAGTGCTTCGCAGATAAAGATGCGTGCCGACAGACTCTCAGGAATAAACGAAGGAAACAGTGCCGAGGAAAGTTTCTCGGCAGGAATAAGCATTCTCTGCGAAACAAACCTTGAGAAAATCTTCGAGACGATAAAGGAAGTCCAGCCGGAGATTCTTGTCGTGGATTCCATTCAGACCATTGCAACAGAGACTCAGGAGTCATCTCCTGGCAGCATTGTTCAGGTCAGAGAGTGCGCCTCAATGCTTCTTCGCTATGCAAAGAGCAGCGGGGTTCCGGTTCTCCTTATCGGTCATATTACGAAGGAAGGTACACTGGCAGGTCCGAAGATTCTGGAGCATATCGTTGACACCGTCATTCAGTTTGAAGGCGATCAGAACCACGTCTATCGAATACTCCGAAGCATAAAGAACCGTTTCGGAAGTACCTCGGAATTAGGTATTTATGAGATGCAGCATAACGGACTCCGTCAGGTTTCAAATCCTTCAGAACTCCTTCTCAATGAAGATCATGAAGGACTCTCTGGCATAGCAATCTCTGCAGCAATGGAAGGCGGCAGACCATTCCTCGTTGAGACTCAGGCACTGGTCTCCACTGCTGCTTATGGTACTCCGCAGCGCTCGGCAACCGGATTTGATCAGCGCAGATTGAACATGCTCTTAGCTGTGTTGGAAAAGCGAGTTGGCTTCAAGCTCATACAGAAAGACGTCTTCGTGAACATAGCCGGCGGCATGAAGATAAACGACCTTGCCATGGACCTCAGCATCATAGCAGCGGTTCTTTCCAGCAATGTTGACACGCCGATAGAAACCGGAGTGGCAATGTGCGGAGAAGTGGGACTGAGCGGTGAGGTAAGACCCGTGTCGCATATTGAGCAGAGAATAGCAGAGGCAGAGAAACTCGGATTCTCTACAATCATCATTCCGAAGCTCAATACGAAAGGAAACAATCTCTCGAAATTCAAGATAGAAATAATACCTGTGCGCAAGGTTGAGGAAGCTCTTCGCGCGCTCTTTGGCTAAAGTTGACACCTTAATCACAAAATAGTAAGACTATGCGAACGTTAAAATATATTGTAGCCATCCTGGTTCTCGTCGGCTTTGTCGGCTACGTCTGCTACGACATTTTCTTCCCGAATGGCTTTGGCTATGACGAGGAAGGAGCAAAGCGTAATCAGCATAAAGCTGCGCTGAATATTGGCGCAATGAACAATATCAGCAGTCTGCCGATATGGGTAGCAGAGAAGGACAGCATCTTTGACTCCCTCAGAGTAGATATCAATGTCTGTGAATACAGCGACCAGCTTGACTGCGATATGGCTTTCTTCAACAAAAAGATAAACATAGAGATTACAGACCCGAAGCGAGCTGACTGGTTGAAATCAGAGAAGAAAGTAGCATTTACGGAACTCTCCAAACTGCCGATGCCTTACGCCATGATGGCAAACCATAAGGCAAGACTTTCCAGCGTCACACAGCTGAAGGATAAGATGCTTGCCGTAACTCGCCATTCCACATTCAACGAACAGGCTTACCATTGCATCGACAGCGTGGGACTGAAGCGCGACAGCGTTTATGTGGTTCAGATAAACGACCACAACGTGGCTCTGCAGATGCTGCAGAACAATGAGCTTGACGCCACATTCCTCACGGAGCCTTATATCACACTGTCAAAGATTATGGGACATAATTCCCTCTACAGCAATTCCTCTCAGGCTTTGCTCATAGCCCGCTCTGATGCTGATCAGAAGGAGATAAAGAAATTCCAGCAGGCTTACGATGAGGCTCTTAAGCGCATTCGTAGAAACGGAGTGAAGTATTATACTAAACTCATTGCCGACCGCTGCAAATGTTCACCGCAGTTTGAAAAGGATCTTAACGTGAAGTTTTAAGAATTATGATAAAAGACAGAATATCCAAGCTGAAGCACGAGATGACTGCCAGTCACAGTCCGTTTCTTGACGACCTCGTACGCATTGAGGAGGACTTCCTGCGTATGTCAGAATTTTACGCTATGGGAAATCTGGACCCGCAGCTTGACAGCATATACGAAAAACTCTCAAAGCGACTCTGCAAGCTTGAGAAGAACAATGCCATCGTCGGACTTACCCATACGAATCCGTTCTATCAGCGTATGCTTTCCGATACGGCGGGCAATTATGTTCTTGACCTTGAGGAACTTCGCACCACTCTAGAAGACCTGAACATTGACATCACCATGCTTGAGCTTGAGAGTGATGAGAACGTGAAGGCTGAGAAGCGTCGTCAGATTTTCCTTAACCATCACAATCTGATGAAGATGGTCTTTGCGAAGATTTGTCTTTCACCCGTCATTGAGAGCAACTATGCTGACGAGATAAAGGATATCATTCTCAGTTCCACGACGAGCGTCATCGACGCACAGCTCATCGTCTCCGCTCTGCTGATTTCCTGCCTCGGAGTCTTCGACCCATGCAAGGCAGACATTTTATATAATGTATATTCGCAGACGGAGGATGAGATTCTTCGCCAGAAAGCTCTTGTGGCATTCGTACTAAGTACCAGCGGAGCAGATGAGTCTTATGATCTCAGCGAACGAAAGCTGAAGCCTTCCCTCGTGGCAAATATCCAGCGACAGATATTCTACATGAAGGACAGTCCTCGCGTGGAGGCTATCATGCAGAACGAGATAATGCCGGACGTCATTAAGAACAGCGAGTTCGACTTCAAGAACAACAAGATTATCATGAAGGATAAGGATAAGCTAAACGACATCCTGAATCCTCATCATGACGAGGAGATGATAGAGAAGATGGAAGACACCATGAAGCGCATGAAGTCTATGCAAGACCAAGGCAGCGACATCTTCTTCAGCGGCTTTAAGCACATTAAGCAGCATCCGTTCTTCAGCACGACGATGAACTGGCTCTGTCCTTTCTATCTAGACCATCCGCAATTGCCACAGATAGAAAACGAGACGGACAGCAACATCCTCAAGAAGCTTATTGTCCGTACGCCGTTCTGCGAGAGTGATAAGTATTCATTCATGCTCTCAATGAACAAGGCTCTTGCCACAATTCCTGACGAGATGAAGCAGATGATTGTCCAGGGTGAAGCGCAGCTGGATATTGTCGGTGGAGACATTACGCGAAACTCTGCTTACATTCGTCGCACCTATATGCAAGACCTCTACCGCTTCTTCACGCTCTGCTATCAGGCTAAGAGCCTCTACAATCCTTTTGAGGCAAAGAATACTGGCGGCATTGTTATAAATAGTTTCCTGAAGTCTGGGATTCCTGAATACGACGATCAGGCAGTCAGCCTATGCAAGACACTACGCAAGCTCGGCATGAAGGCAGAGCTTGATGCCTTCTTGAACAGATGGCATCCGAAGAGCAATACTGGAAAGATCTATCAGGCTTTCTGCCTTATGGAGTTTGGCAATACTCAGTCGGCTCTGAAACTCTTCAATAGCGTTCTCACCGATGACGCTCATAATATGCAGGCTCTCTTCGGACTTACCAAGGCTGCTTTCAGTGTCTTTGCCACTCAGCCAGAATGGTTTGAGAGTCATAAGGAAAATGCTCTGAACACGCTCCTTGCGCTTTACTTTAAGAACGAGAAGGACATGAGCGTTCAGCATACTCTCATAAAAGCTCATCTCATGATGCGAGAAACCGCTAAGGCTCTTCAGTTGGGTGAAGCTCTCGTGGCAGAGGGTAAGGCTGAGAACTTCGTCATTGCGCTTGTGGGTCTGAATCATGTCGCTCAAGGCGATATTGTCGGTGGAATAAAGCTGCTGAAGAAATCTGGTGAAAACCTCAAGAAACTGTTCTCTCTTGCGGAGAAATTCGGACTTGAACTTCCTCGTTCTCAGCAGGATCTGTTGCAATGGAGAATTGAAAATTAAAGCCCAAAAACCTAAACTCCCAAAAACGAAAAAACCATAAACCAAAACCCAATATGCAGAAAATTATTATTTTAGACTTTGGTTCGCAGACCACACAGCTCATCGGACGTAGAGTTCGCGAGCTTAATACGTTCTGCGAAATCATGCCTTACAACAAGTTCCCGAAGAACGATCCCGACATCATCGGTGTCATTCTTTCAGGTTCGCCTCTCAGCGTTTATGCTGACGATGCTTTCCACATCGATTTCTCAGAGATTCGTGGCAAGTATCCTATCCTCGGCATTTGCTATGGAGCACAGTTGATGGCTCACACTTTCGGAGGAAAGGTTGAGCCTGAAGGCACTCGCGAGTATGGTCGTGCTAACCTCGGTTTCATGGAGGAAGGCAATGTTCTCCTCAAGGACTTTGCACCAAACTCTCAAGTATGGATGTCTCATGGCGACACAATCACTCAGCTTCCTGAAGGTTTCCGCTGCATCGCTTCCACTTCTACAGTGAAGTTCGCAGCTTATCAAGCTAACGACGAGAAGATCTGGGGTGTTCAGTATCACCCAGAGGTGTTCCATTCTATTGATGGTACACAGCTCTTGAAGAACTTCGTCGTTGACATTTGCGGCGGTGTTCAGGACTGGAGCCCAGACATGTTTGTTGAGACTACCGTAAAGGAACTCAAGGAGCAGGTTGGTGACGATAAGGTTATCCTCGGTCTTTCCGGCGGTGTTGACTCTTCTGTTGCAGCCGTTCTTCTGAATAAGGCTATCGGCAAGAACCTCACTTGTATCTTCGTAAACAATGGTCTTCTCCGCAAGAATGAGTTTGAGGATGTGCTCAAAGATTATGAGTGTCTCGGACTTAATGTTATCGGCGTTGATGCTTCGGAGAAGTTCTACTCAGAACTCGCTGGTGTTCATGAGCCAGAGCGTAAGCGCAAGATCATCGGCAAGGGCTTCATCGATGTCTTCGAGGCAGAGGCTAAGAAAATAGAAGGTGCAAAGTGGCTTGCTCAGGGCACAATCTACCCTGACCGTATCGAGTCGCTTAATATCACAGGAAAGGTCATCAAGTCTCACCACAATGTCGGCGGACTTCCTGAGAAGATGGGTCTCGCTCTCTGCGAACCTCTCAAGTGGCTTTTCAAGGATGAGGTGCGTCGTGTAGGTCGTTCTATGGGAATGCCTGAGCATCTTATCACTCGCCATCCATTCCCAGGTCCAGGTCTTGCTGTTCGTATTCTCGGCGACATAACTCCTGAGAAGGTTCGTGTTCTTCAGGACGCTGACGATATCTATATCCGTGGACTCCGCGAATGGAAGACAAAGCTCTCAGGCGAAGATGCACGCCGCGTGCTTCAGGCAGGTGTTCCTGCAGACATGAAGGACGGCGAGATAGAGGTTTCACTCTACGACCAGATCTGGCAGGCTGGAGCAATCCTACTTTCTGATGTGAAGTCTGTAGGTGTTATGGGCGATGAGCGTACATACGAGAACCCTGTTGCTCTCCGTGCCGTAACATCTTCTGACGCCATGACAGCCGACTGGGCAAAGCTTCCTTACGAGTTCCTCGCAAAGGTCAGCAACGACATTATTAATAAGGTTAAGGGAGTCAACCGCGTTTGCTACGACATTTCCTCAAAACCACCTGCAACAATTGAGTGGGAATAGTTAATACCTATTGATAATCAGTAAAAGTCTATATTAATTAATATATAACTAACTGAATATTAGTCTATACGCTGATAATGTCTTGAAAAGTAGATATTTGTGATTTTTGACAAAAAATCGTAAAATGTA
>JAZRYU010000086.1:0-2663 GCA_045600885.1 Prevotella sp. | reverse complement strand
CGGAGCCTTAGGTGCATTACTGGGGATGCGCGTGTTCCGTCACAAGACAAAGCACTGGAAGTTCAAGATCCTCGTGCCGATGTTCCTCATCCTTCAGCTCGCACTGGCAGTGTGGTTGATCTACCGCAGCATGGCCCTTTGAATCCACCCGTCCAGGAACGCCATCTGTTCCGGGGTGTGGAACCAGTGCCCGCCGCCGGGCATCACTGTGAGCGAGGCGCCGGTGCGGCGCGCGAAATCGGAAATCGTTGCCAGTGAGGTGAGATTGTCATTCTCACCGTAGAGGATGTGCGTCGGCACGCGCCAGTCGCTGGTCGGGTGCTGCCGCACGTAACGCAGATACTCCTCGTCCAGCGTCACGCCCTCGATGCGCTCCATATCGACGATGGGGGAGATGAAGTACGCTGCCGCAATGTCCCTGCCCGAGAGCGCGCACATCGCGTAGAATGCCCCGATGCTGTTGGCAATGATGCCGATGCTCCCGCAACCGCTGCTGATGCCTTGCTGCTGTCCAGCGCCTCCGCCAGTGCAGCCGAGGCAGTCGAAATACTCCGCGAACTCCCGCTCCGCCTCCCACGGCGTCTGCGCCTTGTAATCGAAGCCGATCACCTCGCAGTCGGGGAACAGCGGCTTATAATGCTCCGCCTCCTCAGGCGAGCCGTACTGGCCGTGGATGTAGATGAGGGTCATTTGCATAATGGACCTCTGATATCCCTATAGATTATTTTCGATGTCCTTTAATATGACATCATCTGCAGGAAGCCATTTAACAGAGTAAAGTGTTCCTTTTGACAACCACGATGCAGCTTCATGTTCATTGAGATGAAGGGCCTCGGAGGTTAATTTACACCAGTAGCAGTGCATAGTGAGATGAAAATTAGGGTAGTCCCATTCAACGGTTTGAATGAGATTTCCAACGGATATATCTGCATCAAGTTCTTCTTTAATTTCACGAACCAGGGCTTGCTGAGGAGTTTCTCCCGGTTCCATCTTACCGCCAGGAAACTCCCACCAGTCTTTAAACTCTCCGTATCCTCTTTGAGTTGCAAATATTTCGTTTCCGCGTTTAATCACAGCGGCAACAACTTCTATCTGTTTCATATTGTTTGCTCAGTTATGTATTCGTACAAATTGTTTTCTACAGGGGTGTGTAATTTATATCCAATTTCGACCGCTGAGATGTCTTCAGTTCCAGGCATGATGAATTCGTGGGCATTGCCGTCATGCTCCATAGTTCCGAGAAAGTAAAACTCTTTGGAAGTCTGATCATCCTTGTTCTTCCTTACAAATAGAGGCATCTGAATTCCTCTTTCAACACTATTGCAAGCATTGATAACGTCTTCTGAATAAAGCGTTCTCCTACTCTTTGAAATCGCAGTCAGAGAAGATTGGTTATTGAATCTGTCTTCATATCTCGTAGTGGCACCGACTTCCTCTCCTTTGACATAGTTAATAAAGATAGGGTATGTCTTTGAATACGAGTCATACTTGTATCCGCCAATGTTCAAGGATACTTCCTCAGCCTTCCAGTTCAATAGCCAGCATACTTCTGAGTATGTATATTTCTTATTGAGATTAAATGATGTGCCAGGGTAGTTATTGGAATAATCTTTCTCATACCTATGAATGCCGAACTCGATCAGGTCATTGACACTTGCCTTAAAATGTTCAGAAGCTAGAGCGTTAACAAACTTATTAGATAGTGTCAGCATTTCGGAATTCGGGTCAATTAATGCCAGCTGAAACGCCGTTCCTCTGAAGAACTTGCCTTCTAGAACATTTCTAACGCTTTTTCGCATGAGCTCGGTCATTGTAACGCTGTACCGATTTTCAAGTGATTTTTCCCAAAGGTCAACCATTTCCGGAGCATTAATAAGAATTTTTAGAAGAGACAGTTCATGGATTCTCATCCCCGAAGCAAATTTTCTTGAAATGAATTCCAAGACTTTGAGCTGGTACTCAGTAAATGCCACATCATAGGAATCATCGCTGTCAAGAAGGAATGCTTGATATGATCCCCAAGTATCAATAAGTCGTAAAGGATCGAGCTCTCCCATATCATCAAATTCCTTCAGCATCGGAATACGCCCGAGCTTAAACTTAAAGTCTTGATACTCTTTTCTTAAGAGTCGCTTATTATTAAGCCTTGCACCGTCAATGGATTTGTATATTCTATCTCTTGCGATTTCATCGAAGTATATGGTAGAGGCTCCCTTTATGATGTTGTTGCCCTCCATTAGGCTACGCCTGATGTTATCTTTATTGCCGGTCCTGTCTCCGGATAGGGCGATAGGAATCATATAGTTATTCTGGTAATTGCCAATAAAGTCAATTACAATAACGAACTCTTTGCCATCGGATTTTCGTAAACCACGACCAAGTTGCTGGACAAAGATTATCGGAGATTCAGTCGGACGTAACATAATTACCTGATTGATTTCAGGGATATCAACGCCTTCGTTGAAAATGTCAACAGTAAATATGTAGTCGAGCCTGTCCGCTGCGTTGTCATCAACAAGTCTCTCGATGGCATTTTCTCGCTCTTCCTGAGAGTTATCACCACACAACATTATGGTGTTGTATTTTCCTGTGAGGTTGAATTTTCGGCTAAGCTCTTCCGCTTCTTTCTTCGTGCTGCAGAATATCAATCCTTTGACACGCTC
>JAZRYU010000085.1:0-29782 GCA_045600885.1 Prevotella sp. | reverse complement strand
AATGACGAATTGGAGAAGTGGCATACAGATAGGAATGCAAAGCAGAAGGGAGTAAACTGGCAATTTACTGCAGATGACGCCAGGATTAAGCTAAAGCATCTATATCCCATAGTAACTTTTTAGACTTTACAAACTACTAGCATACTGCCTACAGCGAGTTTGTTGGTGACACGCTTAACTGAAGAGGCATTGATGTTCTTGACAGAGCGGAAGTCAGGATAGAACTCCATCATTGACTTCTTCAACTTCGAGATCTCACTTTTGAGGTAAGTGACTGTCTGAGTAGGATTCTTAGTAGGTTTTGACTGCTGCGCATTCATGCACAAAGGGAAAAAGCAAAGCATCAACGATGCTAAACAGAGAAGAAGAGTCTTTTTCATATTATTAAAGATTATAAATAAGAGGAATAATTTTAGTTTGTAGGGCGAAGTTTACTGAGCCGCGATTCAGGTTTTGTGCGGTCGAAACGGCTCGGAAATCCTCGCCCTACAACTTAGTATTTTTAAGAATTTATGATATTGCCGACCAATCGACGATGGTTTTCTTCAGCTCCTGCAAGCGGCGACGAATAATGGAATGTTCTGGGAGAGAGAGCTGCGGATCTCGCTCAATAATCTTCCGTGCTTCGTCGCGAGCAAGCTGGATAAGTTCTCCGTCGCGGGCAATGTTTGCTATCTTCAGGTCGAATGCCATGCCGCTCTGCTGCGTTCCTTCAAGGTCGCCAGGACCGCGAAGCTTAAGGTCGGCTTCGGCTATGCGGAAACCGTCGTTAGACTCGCACATGATGTCTATGCGCTTGCGGGTTTCACTTCCTATCTGACGCTTTGAGAGAAGGATGCAATAGGACTGCGAAGCGCCACGCCCTACCCTGCCGCGAAGCTGATGAAGCTGAGAGAGTCCGAAGCGCTCGGCGTTATAGATAAGCATCACAGAAGCATTCGGCACATTCACACCGACCTCAATAACGGTCGTAGCAACAAGAATCTTCGTCTCGCCCGAGATAAAGCGCTGCATCTCAGCGTCTTTCTCTGCCGACTTCATCTGTCCGTGAACCTTACTGATCTCATATTCCGGGAAAACCTGACAGAGTCTTTGGAAGCCGTCTTCAAGGTTCTTAAGGTCAAGATTCTTGCTCTCCTGAATAAGCGGAAAAACTACATAAACCTGTCTGCCTTCCTGTATCTGATAGCGAATGCCCTCATAGACGGAAGCCATCTGGTCCTCATACTTATGGAGAGTCTTAATAGGCTTTCTGCCAGGCGGAAGTTCGTCGATTATGCTGACGTCAAGATCGCCATAGATTGTCATGGCAAGTGTGCGCGGAATAGGCGTTGCCGTCATGACGAGAACATGCGGCGGATTCTGGTTCTTGCTCCACAGCTTTGCACGCTGGGCTACGCCGAAGCGGTGCTGTTCATCAACGATGACCATGCCGAGATTAGAGAACACGACGGTATCTTCTATCACGGCATGAGTGCCAACGAGAATGTTCACCTTGCCCGTAACAAGGTCTTCAAGAATCTGCTTGCGCTTCTTTCCCTTCACTACACCCGTGAGAAGTTCCACCTGCAAAGGCATGTCGCCAAGAAATTCCTTTATCGTAGCCAGATGCTGCTCGGCAAGGATTTCCGTCGGCGCAATGATACAAGCCTGGAAACCATTATCTATGGCGAGAAGCATTGCCATAAGTGCAACAAGAGTCTTGCCAGAACCGACATCTCCCTGAAGCAGTCTGTTCATCTGACGACCAGAGGAAATATCGTTCTTCACGTCATGGAGCACCCGCTTCTGAGCACCCGTAAGTTGGAAAGGAAGATGATTGAAGAAGAAGCCGTTGAACATCTCGCCTACCTTCGGCATCATGTAGCCACGATATTTGTTGCGATGCTCAGTGGCATATCTGAGAATGTTGAGCTGAACAAAGAAGAGTTCCTCAAACTTCAAGCGACGAGTGGCAGCAGCAACCTCTTCCGTGGTCTTCGGATAATGAATATTGCGCAGCGCAGTATCGCGACTGACAAGATGAAGACTGCTGACGATAAACGGCGGAAGAGTCTCGCGGATTGGCTCTACGATGGTGGCAAGAAGTTTCTTCACGAGCTTCTCAAGAGAGCGCGACGTGAAGTAAGCTTTCTTCATCCTATCCGACGTATGATAATGCGGCTGAAGTCCCATCTCGGAGAGCTGCACCTTCTCTGCCTCCTCTATCTCGGGATGAGTAAACTGAGGAAGTCCTTTAAAAATGGTAGGCTTTCCGAAAAGGATGTATTTCTTATTGACTTTCAGTCCGGCTGTCGGGTCATAACGACGCACAAACCAGCAGACCTCAGCATAGCCAAAGCCATCAAAAAAGCGGGCAACGACACGTTTCTGCTTGCCCTGAACCGTCTCAAAACCAAGAAATTCGCCACAAAGCTGAACATATGGCATTCCGTCGTGAACATCGGTGGTGCGATAAATCCTGCTGCGATCTTCATAGCGATAAGGAAAATACTCGAGCAAGTCAGAGAATGTCTCAAGCCCGAGTTCCTTCTTCAGTGTCTCCGCACGCTGCGGACCTACACCATGGAGATATTTCAGGGAGGTGGTTAACATGAGAGCCCCCTATCCCCCGAAGGGGGAACTTTTTATTAGTTTTTATGGACAAAAATTATATTTGTTTTTGCAAAGATTGCCGCTCAGAATCTATTAAAGATTCCCCCTTCGGGGGTTAGGGGGCTTTTATTTTAACAAGATCTATCTTTGTGGAAGATTTCTTCAACACCTTTATTATATAGTCGCCCACCTTAATCTCCTCATTCACGGCAGGGAAGCCCTGATGCTGATGGAGAACGAGTCCGGCAATGGTCTGATATTCATCTGATTCCGGCAGTTCCAGTTCGAACATTCGGTTAATATTGTCAATCTCCTGACGAGCAGAAATGACAAATTCCGTGTCAGAGATCTTCTTTGCAAGGAGATTAGACTTATCGTGCTCATCTTCTATCTCACCGAAGATTTCCTCGCAGATGTCTTCAAGAGAAACGATTCCAGCCGTTCCGCCGAACTCATCAACAACAACTCCGAGCGACTTCTTCTGCGAGAGGAAAATCTGCATCAGTCGGCGTGCAGGCATGGTCTCAGGCACGAAAGGCATTGTGCGGATGCTTTCCTTCCAACCGTTTCCGGCACTCTCTTCCTTGAACATCTCAGAAGAGTGGATATAACCGATGATGTTGTCAATATCTTCCTTATAGACGATGATCTTTGACTTTCCCGTCTCAATGAATTTCTGCTTGAGTTCTTCAAGTGAAGTAACATTGCGAACAGCGCAGATTTCAGTTCTTGGCACCATACAATCTCGCACCTTCACATCGCTGAGATCGAGCGCATTTTGGAAGAAATTGAGCGTACGGGCAGAGTCGTCTGAATTGTCAATGCTCTCTTGCACAAGGAAGTCCAAATCAACCTTAGTGAATTCCTCGCCAGCCTCTTCCTTCTCCTTCTTTATTCCGCAGAGTGCCATTATGCCGTGGGAGAGCATGGTTGAGAAGCGTGAGATAGGATAAAGCAGAATATAGCAGACGTAGGCAGGCACCGCGAAGATGGTGAGCAGACGATTTGCCTGACTCTTAAACAGCATCTTAGGCAGGAACTCGCCTGTGAAGAGCACGATGACGGTAGAAAGAATCGTATCAAGCGCCACGGCAAGACCGGGATTCTCCTGAGCAATGCCAGCAAAGATGGTGCTGTCGAAAAGTTTTGCGATAAGAATACCGTAGATGACGAGCGTGATATTATTTCCCACAAGCATCGTAGAGACGAAGTTGTTAGGATGCCTAAAGAAGACGCTCAGCGGACGGGCTGCAAGTCCGGCATTCTTCGTATCCATCTCTGCCTGCATACGGTTGCTGGAAACAAATGCTATCTCCATTCCGGAAAAGAATGCAGAGAAGAGAAGGGATAATATAATAAAGAAATATAGCACTTTTGAGGTGTGTACTGATTAGTTTTCGTTTTTATTATCCGTAGATTCAGATTCCTCACCGCCCGTATCAGAAACCGTGATGAAGTTTCCTCTGACTGGCATCACTGGCGAGCGATAAATCATTCGCTTCACGCTGTCAGGCTGACTGTTGAGCGAGTCTGTCTTGGAATCTCGCATAGTAGAAGCCTTGAAGAATCCTTTTGAATTGTCTATGAGATAATGGTTAAGTTTTCCCTGAGCGTCAGGTTCGCTACTCTCGAAATGAGTGCCTTGCATCTCGTTGTCGGGAGTGATGAGCTTGGAGAACTTATAGCTGTAGAGTTTCCTGTCAAACTGATCCCAGTAGAGCTCTTCGCTCGTAAACTTTGTGCCGTCAGTGGTGCGTATCTTCACGTTGCCACGAAGTTCCCAGAGCTTTATCCCATCGTAATACCAGGCTGTGTCACACTCGATGAAAGCCTGAACATGGAACTGCTGGTCAAACTCCTCAAGGAAAAGTCCTTTGTCAAAATACCAGAACGACGGCTTCTTCACGGTATTTATCTCCCAACGCTCTGCCACCATTCTGTATTTTATCACGCCAGAGTCAGAGATAAGCGTGTTTATGCCCCAGCTTACCATCACAGAAGCTGAGTCGCGCTCATTGACAGCCGGCGCAGTATGGTCAACCTCCTTGCTACAAGCTAAAAGGAGGAGGCTGAAAATCACCAATATGAAAGGAAAATGTTTCAAATTGAAAATTGATAATTGCTAATTAAAATTATTCAACCTTCCACTTCATGAACCAACGTTCGTTGAACGTGAAGCCTATCTTTATGCGGAATGAGTTTTCCTTGATAAAACCTGTTGCCTCTGTGTTTGCCCACTGAGCAGAGATGTTGAGGACAGAGCGGTTGTTATAGCCGTTTACGATAGGAATGGCAAGTCCAGCACTTACGGAAATCTCACGAGGACCGTCGGCATTGCCAAGCTTATAGTAGGAAGATGTGTAAGAACCTCCAAGACGATAGCGGATTCTTCCAAAGAAGTTACGGCCAGTCTCGTTAGCACAGTATTCTCCACCAACGTTTATGCGCTGACGATCCATGAAGTAATTGTTAGACATAACGAAACGCTTCTCGCCGCTCACAGTTTCCTTGAAAACCGGATAAGTGAGAGCATTCCAAAGCTGAGTAGAATAATCAGCACCTATGCGCCATTTTCTATCATGAGAATATGAGAAACCTACGCCGAAGGAATTAGGAATGGCAAACGCATTCTTTGCCACATAGTTTGTAGTATCAGTAACGCCAGTAGAAGAAGTAGTGTGATAGTAATTCAAGGTCTGGTCAGCACCAAGATCATGACCTAAGCCGTATGTAGCACCTACTGTAATCTGGTCTTTCTTGCTCAAAGGAACATTTACCTGAACGCCAAAATCAAGCTTGTAAGAGCCTATCTCAGCCAAATAATTCTTGACGTAAGTGTCTATGTTTGAGTCTGAAAATGTGTTTGACACCGTACGGTCAATCTCTCCGTGGAGATAACCGATGTTTGCACCGATGGAAACGTACTTCACAGGAGCCCATCCGAGACCGATGAAATACTGCTGAATACCGCTCTGACGAGAGTGGTAAGAGTTTGTGTAGGTCAGGGTGTGAGATTCGTCAACATAGCCCTGCTCGCTATAGTCATAGCCTATCTGCGAATAAGGCTGAATGCCGAAGCTCATGCCGAGTCCCTTACGCAGTCGGAAGATTGCTGTCACATAGTCAAGGCTTGCAGAGTAGCGGTTTATCTTCTTTGCGTTCTGCTCGAAGTTGGTCATATGTCCAGATATTCCAGCGTCGAAGATGAACGACAGCGAATCTACTGCCGAATAGCTGGCAGGGTTGAGCGTGTTTGCCTCATTACCTTTTCGCATACCGATACCTACTCCTCCCATTCCGGCATTGAAACCTGTCTGCGGATCTGAGAGAACGCCAACACCCATCTGCGAATATGGCGAGAGTGTTCCGTTAGGAGCATCGGCTGTGTACTGTGCATGAGCTGTCATGGCTGTCATGCAAAGAGCAATGGCTATTATGGATTTGAATATTCTTTTCATCTGTTGATAATCGCATTTATACCTCTTTCCACGAGGAAATCGTCGGCAAAGGTACGAATATTTTCGGAAATGTGCAACTGTTTTGCCCCTCCGCCTGTCAAATATACTTTAAGATTGCTGAATTTTTGCTGAAAATGCAGTATTGCGCCTTCAATTTCGAAGGAAATTCCGCTCAAAACGCCACTTCTCATTGCCGTTTCCGTTGAGTTTCCTATCTCTGGAGCATAGCCGTCAGCAAAAACCTTCGGCAGACTTTCCGTGTAAGCATGCATGGCACGAAGACGCATGTTTATGCCTGGAGAGATGTTACCGCCGACGTAGGCATTGCCTATGGCGAAGTCGAAGGTGATGCAGGTGCCAACGTCTATCACCATGACATTGCTGCCAGCTTCCGACAAAGTCTTTGCTCCTATCACGGCAGCTATTCTGTCTATGCCGAGAGTGTTTGGCGTAGAGTACCGGTTTTCTATCACGTCCATTGGAATGTCAGAAACCGTTATCAGGTCGAGCTTTGTCTTCGCCCCATTGAGCACTTTCTGCAGCGAGCCAGAGATGTGACCCACTACGGCGTAAGCACCGCGGTCAGCAGGATTCTCTTCCAAAAAGTGCTGTACGGAATGGAAGTCGCTATTGCGGAAATGCTCGCTTTTTTCCACGTCGTTTCCTTTGAAAAGTGTGGCTTTAACAAAGGTGTTTCCGACGTCTATTATCATTGTCTTCATCTTGGAATTTGATGATTTGACGATTTATTTATTTGATGATTTGACGATTTATTTGGCGATTTAATTCTGCATTCTGAATTCTGCATTATTAAAACGGCACGGCTCCAGTAGGAGGCGGTGCTTGGTAATCGTCATTTGGAAGCATGTCGTTGATAGAACCGTTGGCAAAAGGATCATCGTCCATCGGTGGGGCGTAAGGTGGTGCTCCACCGCCGTTGAAGCTGTTAGCCTTTGATTCCATAATCTCACCCTCAAACGTGTTTGAAGGACCTTCTTCTCTATTCACCGGATCCTGGAACTTCGTGTACTGTCCCTTGAAGTCAAGGAAGACGTCTCCCGTAGCTCCCTTACGGTGTTTTGCTATGACAATCTGCGCCTTTCCCTTCGTTGATCTGCCGTGAGCATCCACCATAAGTCTGTAATATTCAGGACGATGGATAAAGATAATCATGTCGGCATCCTGCTCTATGGCTCCAGACTCACGAAGGTCGCTCATCTGCGGAATGTGGGAGTCAACGCCGCTGTCCGGATTATTGTCTCGCTTCTCCACATCACGGTTCAGCTGTGAGAGTGCAATGATAGGAATGTTAAGCTCCTTGGCAAGACCTTTCAAAGAACGGGAAATCGTTGACACCTCTTCCTGACGGCTGCCGAACTTCGCTCCGTTGGCATTCATCAGCTGAAGATAGTCTATCATTATTATCTGCACGCCATGCTCTTTCACCATACGACGAGCCTTTGTGCGCAGTTCGAAGATTGACATACCTGGAGTGTCATCAAGATAGATTGGAGCTTCGGAGAGTCGGCCGATGGTGTTATCAAACTGTCTCCATTCCATATCGTCCAGCTGACCATTGAGAATCTTCTTGCTATCAATCTCGCAGACATTGGCTATCAGACGGTTAACAAGCTGCACATTGCTCATTTCAAGAGAGAAGAAACCAACCGGACGCTTATAGTCAACAGCTATGTTTCTTGCTAAACTTAGCGCGAAAGCCGTCTTACCCATTGCCGGACGAGCAGCTATGATAACGAGGTCGGACTTCTGCCAGCCTGCCGTCATGTCGTCTAGTTTTGCATAGCCAGTAGGAATACCTGTCAAGCCGCCTTTGTTTGCTGCTGCCTGCTGGAGCAGCTTATAAGCTTCTTTTACGACAGGAGCAACCTGAACAAAGTCTGCTTTCTTGTTCTTCTGCGAAATGGAGAAGAGTGTTGCCTCAGCTTCCTGCATCACCTCGTTCACGTCGTTCGTAGCATCGAAAGCCTTTGTCTGTATAACGCTCGAATAGCTGATGAGCTGACGGGCAAGGAACTTCTCGTTTATCACCTTCACGTGATACATGATGTTAGCCGAAGTAGCTGCCGACTCGTCTATCTCCAGCAGATAGTTCATGCCGATTTCGTCAAAAGTTCCCTGATGGCGAAGTTCCTCTGTTACGGTAACAAGGTCAACAGGCTTCTCCGCAAGACTGAGAGCGAAGATTGCCTCAAAGATTTTCTTGTGGCGAGGCTCGTAGAACATCTCCGCAGAAATCTGGTCGCTCACGGCTGCATAAGCGTCCTGGTCTATCATCAAAGCTGCAAGCACCTTCTTCTCCATCTCTACAACCTGTGGCTGGAGATGCTCGAACTCAGGGTTTACAGCTATCTTTACATTCCTCTTATTATTCTGTGTGTTAGTCTTAGCCATGGTAAATTGCAATAATTGCGCTTCCAGAACCAGTCATCGCAGCATAGACAGCGCCATCATTATAAAATTGTTGTTTTATCTCTGCAAGTCTCGGATACTTTGCAAACACGGTTGTCTCAAAGTCGTTGTGCAGAAGTTCTTTCCAGTTTTCTATCGGCTCGTTAAGCACGATGTCCATGCAAGAGCGCTCAGGCTGCTTTATCGGAATATTGCGAAAAGCGTCTGCCGTAGAGACCGAGATATCGTCTGGCTTACAGTATCTAACCTCGTAGCCTTCAAGCGAGAAATCCATCGGAGTGAATATCTCCCCCACTCCAGTCGCGAAACAAGGTTTGCACTTTATGAAGAACGGCGCATCTGCTCCGAGTTTCAAGGCGTAAGCTTCAAGTTCTTCAGCCGAAAGATTCAGCCCAGCCAATTCATTTACGGCTTTCAGCATATAGGCAGCATCAGCCGAACCGCCACCCATTCCGGCTTGCATCGGGATGCGCTTAGTGAGGTTCACCTTCATGGCAGGCAGTTCAAAATCCTCAGCAAGAACCCTGTAAGCCTTAACCACAAGATTCTTCTCCGGCTCTCCGTCAACAGGATTTCCCGCAAGTGAGAGCTGAACAGAACCCTTTGAACCATTTGAACCACTTGAACCACTTGAACCACTCAAGCCATCTTCCACAATCTCCACGTCAAGTATGTCCGTTACGTCAAGTAGCGGATAGAACACGGTCTCAAGGTTATGGTAACCGTCAGGACGCTTGCCTACGATGTTCAGACCAAGATTTATTTTTGCTGGTGGATAGAGAAGCATTTAATTAATTGATAATTGACAATGGATAATGGATAATTATAATCGCTCAGTGGTAATTACTCCCCGTCCTAAAAGGAAGGGGCTGGGGAAAGGTCCCTCTTTTCTACTAAGTTCGTCAGCTCCACAAAATCGGCTATTGACAGCTGTTCCGGGCGTTTTGTCATGAACTCGTGCTCAAAGAATTCTGCCGGCGGCTGCTGCGTGAAGAGCTGCTTTATAGAGCCGCGAATCATCTTGCGTCGCTGACCGAAGAGCGTCTTTACGAGCGTCTTGAAGAGTTTCTCGTTGCAGTCCAGATGCTCGGTCTTGTTGCGCGTCATTCTGATTACAGCGCTCTTCACCTTTGGCGGCGGATTAAAGACGTTCTCATCTACCGTAAACAGGTATTCCACATCGTAGTAAGCCTGAATCATCACGCTCAGAATGCCGTAGGTCTTATTGCCAGGCTGAGCGGCAATGCGTAGTGCCACTTCGCGCTGTATCATGCCCGTGCAGCAAGGAATCAAGTCCTTGTTGTCCAGCATCTTGAAGAATATCTGCGAGGAGATGTCGTAAGGATAATTGCCGGTCAGCACAAACTGCTTGCCGTCGAACACGTCGTTCAAATCCAGACGGAGGAAGTCGGCTGAGATTATGTTGTCTCTTAGCTTCGGATAAACCTCATTCAGGTAAGCTACGGACTCGCGGTCTATCTCAACAACCTTAAACTGACGACCTTTCGGATAGATGAACTGAGTCATCACACCCATTCCTGGTCCTACTTCGAGAACAGGAATCTCCGGGCAGGCATCAACCGTATCAGCGATTGCCTTTGCTATCGTCAGGTCGGTAAGAAAGTGCTGTCCTAAATTTTTCTTTGGCCGTACTAATTTCATCGCTTTCATTTCCGTAGCGGTCCACGGAGGTTATTGCATAATGCAGTTTGTATTGAGTAGGAATTTCTATCTGAGAGCCTTTCACGCGAACTGCCACGAGGTTCTTTGCCTGCTTTGTATCTACTGGCCATTCGCGGCTGGCATAGACATTCACGTAGCAACCTGACTGTGGAGTCCAATAGATGGTTGTCCTGTTTCTGTCGAACTGAACTTTCACATCGCGAGGTTTCTCCGGCTTGCTTGTTGCACCTGCGATAGGCGGAACGAGCGAAGGATAAGGGCAGAATTCCTTCATGAAGGTGTAGATGCCTTTGAAGTTTGAGAGGAGATGCTCTGCGCGGAAGATGGCAAAGCCCATTCTTGCATCGTAGCGGATATGCTTATGCTGAGCTATCTGCTCCTTCAGCGTTCTGTTTCCTTCCCGGCTGTCAAGGAAGTATGTTCCGAGTCCCGGACACATATCCTTTCCGTTGGCTATCTGCTTCCACTGCGGAATCCAAGGGTAGAAGTTTCTGCCGTCCCAGTAAGCCATCGGGAACACTTGGTCCATCAGACCTTCGCGAGTCCATCTTTCCACGTCCTGACCGCGTTCGTAGGCGTTGTATTTAGATGATAGATTTCTCGTCTCCTTGTATTTTCCAATTGGCGAACAGCTCATTTTCACCCAAGGCTTCACGGCTTTCACACGGTCGTGGATGGCGCGGACTATCCTTGTGATGTTCTCGCACGCCTGCCATTGTGACACGCCCTTTGCCTTTCCGTCACGGTAACGTATGTAGTCAAGGCTGATGCCGTCAACATCATAGTTGCGCACAATCTCTTCGCAGATGCTCGCCACATAATCTGCGGTACTTGGATTGTTCGGATCACGATAGCCGTTTGCTGGTGGAACACTTACCACCCACGCCGAACATTCCATTCCGCGCTTATGACATTCCTCCACAACGAATGCAAGAGGATCATAACCAGGTCCTACTCCGTCCTTGCCTGCCCAGTATTCTGAATATGTTTCATACTTTGACGGATATGCTACATGCCCGCTGGAACGAGCCTGGAAAATTACGGTGTTTATGTTCACGGCTTTCAGTCCGTCAAGGATTTTTATCAGTTCCTGCTGTTGCTTGTAGCAGCTCCACACGTCTGTAGCCCTTGTCTTTGGCCAGTCGAGTCCGCGGAACGTTGTCAGCCAAACGGCTCTTGTCTCATATTTCGGGCTTCCAGCAAAGTCTGAAAACGTATCACTTCCGCTTGCTGAAAGTGCTGCCGAAAGGAGGAATATTGTAGTAAAAAGTCTAAATATCTGTTTCATAATCGGTGCAAATTTAGTAATATTTTTGCAATCAAACAACTAAAAGCAGATTTGTTATAGTTTATTAACACGTCAAAAGGGCTTTATAATGATATAAGGCAAAAGCACATCGCTGAAAAACACAAAAAACGAGGTATAACAACTCAATCGCATCGATGCGACGAGGAAAGCGTACCTTGTTACAAATTCCCGAACGAACGAACAAACGAACGAACAAAAAAAAACACACTCCCTACCCCCCCTTTTCCATAATTACTATTTTTCCTTAATTATATTATATATATAGATGTGTAAGGCAAAATGAGTATAAAAATTTTGTTCGTTCGTTTGTTCGTTCGTTCGTTTTTTTTCCTTAATTTTCTTGTAAGCAAAAAGCCAGAAAAACTAACAATCTGTCAGTTTCTGCTTTGTAAAGATTTAGGCTCAAATAAATTTCCATCGCTCTGTAGGGCGAGGTTTACCGAGCCGTTTACGCCCTTTTTAGCCATTTTTCAAGGGCATTTTTCAAAAGTCATAGGAAGACGAGGTATCTCCCTAAGGATTACGAATCGTTTTCCTAAGGATTACAACACCTAAACCACCGCCTTTTGAGGACTATCTCCGGGCTTTTATGATGATTTCCGCAAGGAGCTAACTGCAACACTCTGATTATCAACAACATAATATCCTCGTTAGGCTTTGATATTTGCACACGAATATCCGCCTAAACATTTCACGCAATTCTCCGCAACTTGCCAAAATCAAAATGAAAGCAAAACAGCGGAAATGCTTACAATCTGATTTTTTAAGCACATTGTCTCAAAATATCAGTTTTTCGACTACTCTTTTCAAAAAAACTATCTACAAACAAAACAAAAGTCCCGAAATATTTTGCAGTTTGAATATTATTGCGTAACTTTGCAGCCGTATAATCAACATAATAAAAAAACTTCATAGCTTATGAAAAAACTTTTACTCTCTCTCATCGCAATGATTTTTGCGATTGGTGTTAACGCCGAAGACTTTACCTTCGACTTCAATGACCTCGCGTCATACGGCTTGTCGGCAGCTGACATGACCACTCAGGGTACAGAAACATCTTACAGCATCACCACAAAGGAACAGCTTACTGGAACTCTCAACAATGGCAAGATTATCATCAAGGATGTTGCTGCAGAAAATGCTAATCCTGCTAAAATTTGGTACTATACTAATAGCCAAACAGGCGAAAGCGTTTACCAATATCGCACTTACAAGAACCACACGGTAACTATTTCCATGGTTGATGGTTCAAAGATCACTAACGTGAAGGCTACTGGCGATGGTTCTACAAGTTTCAAGTATTCTGGTGACGCTGTGGCTGAGGTTACAATCAACGTAACTGCTACAACAAAGTTTACATCTCTCACAGTAACCACAGGCGAAGGCGGTGGCAACACTGGTGGCGGCGACAACCCATCTACTCCAGAAACCAAGACCGTAACCGTAGCAGAGGCTCTCAACATCATCAACGGTCTTGCTGACGGCGGCATTACAGAAGAAGATTACATCGTAACAGGCAAGATTACTGAGATTGAGCAGAACTTCGGCACAACTTACGGCACTGCGACTTTCACTGTTGAAGGTGGTCTCATCGGTTTCCGTCTTAACTACCTTGACAATCAGCAGGTAAAGGACAAAACCCTCCTCGCTATTGGCGACGAAGTAACTATGCAGGGCAAGCTCCAGAAGTATGTCAAGGATGGCACAATGACTCCAGAACTCTGCAAGGGCTACATCACTAAGCACGTCCAGAACGGCACTCCTGACGTTCCAACCGTAAAGGAAGTAACTGTTACAGAAGCTCTTTCTATCATTGATGCTCTCGCTGATGGCAAAACAACTTCAGAAGAATACATCGTTTCTGGTACTGTTTCTTCAGTTACAGAAATCTCTGCTCAGTATGGTAACGCTACTTTCGTTATGGACGGTCTTACCATTTTCCGCTGCAAGGATCTTGACAACCAGAACTTCACTGACGAAAATAAGATTCAGAGCGGCGACAATGTGAAGGTTCGCGGAAAGCTCCAGAAGTATGTTAAGGACGGCGTGACTACTCCTGAACTCACGAACGGCTATCTCGTAGAACTCAACAAATCTACTGCCATCAGCAACGCTTCAGCTAACGCTCTCAAGGCTACTGCAATCTACAACCTCGCTGGTCAGAAGGTTTCTGCTGACTACCGTGGCATCGTAATAAAGAACGGCAAGAAGGTTGTCGTTAAGTAAGAAAATGAAAAAGCATCTTCTTTCCGTGGCTCTCATTGCCACAATCCCTTCCATTATTAAGGCGCAGAAGGCTGTTCAGCAGAAAGCCACGCCCGAGCGCCCGAACGTCATCTTCATCCTTGCAGATGACATGGGATACTGCGACCTCTCCTGCTACGGAAGCAAGCATGTGAAAACTCCTAATATAGACCGACTTGCTGCTACCGGCACAAGCTTTACCCAAAGCTATGCCGGTAGTGGCATCAGTTCTCCTTCCCGCTGTTCGCTGATGACGGGCAAGAGCACTGGTCACACCACCATCCGCGACAACTTCTGCCAGGCTGGTGGCATTCAGGGAAAGAAGCAGACTCCCAACGGACAGATAGACATCCGCAGAATGCATCTTCTGCCTTCTGACACTACTCTCGCCACCGTAATGAGCATGGCAGGCTACAGAACATGCCTCGTAAACAAATGGCATTTGGACGGTTTCAATCCAGAGGCCACACCGCTCAACCGCGGTTTCCATGAGTTCTACGGTTGGCTCATCAGCACCATCTACAGCAACGATCCTTACTATTACCCTTACTACCGCTTCAACAACTACAATCTTGAGAACATCAAGCAGAACGCTAACGATGCCCACAAGATTCACAACACAGACCTCTCCACTGATGACGCAATAAAGTTCATCAAGAGAAACAAGAAGAATCCTTTCTTCCTCTACCTTGCATACGACGCTCCTCATGAGCCTTACATAATAGACAACACGACTTGGTATGACGATGAGTCGTGGGATCTCAACACTAAACGCTACGCTTCGCTCATCACTCACATGGACGCTGCAATCGGTCGCCTTATCAAGGAACTTGAGCAACTCGGTCTTCGCGAAAACACGATGATTATCTTTGCCTCTGACAATGGAGCTGCCGTTCAAGCTCCGCTCGACCTTCTCCACTGCAACGGCACTTTCCGCGGCCGCAAGGCTCTGCTCTATGAAGGCGGAATCCGCGTGCCTTTCATCGTCAATCAGCCGGGCAAAGTACCTGTACAACAGTTGGAGAACATCATTTATTTCCCTGATGTCATGCCTACACTCGCCGCTCTCGCTGGCAGCAAGACTCCTCAGGGCATTGACGGCATAAACATCCTGCCACTCTTCTACGGACAGCAGGTTGACACAGACAACCGTATGCTCTATTGGGAATTTCCAGGCAAGCAACGTGCAGCCAGAATGGGCGACTGGAAGTGCGTGACCGTCAAAAAAGGTGCGCCGCTTGAACTCTATAACCTAAAGGAAGACGTAGAGGAAAAGAACAACCTCGCAGACCAATACCCGGAGATGGTTGCAGAGTTTGACCGCAAGATGCAGGCTTTCAGAACAGAATCTCCAAACTGGCCTACGAAATGACCTCCCATCCTTTTGCACATCCCGTCTATGTCATGCTGAAACCCGTTGGCTCAGCATGCAACATGTCGTGCAGCTACTGCTATTACCTTGAGAAAGGCGAACGAGAAGACATTACGAAAGAAAGCAAAGGAATGATGTCTAAGTCCATAGACGGCAAAGGAGCGATGTCAGAAAACCTGCTTGAAGAGTTCATCAAGCAATATCTCGACTGCCAGCTGCAAAACGAAGTGCTCTTCACCTGGCATGGCGGCGAGCCTACCCTACTCTCCCTCAACTACTATCGCAAAGCCCTCGAGCTGCAGAAGAAACACGCTCGCGGCAGACACATAGACAACTGTATTCAGACTAATGGCACCCTGCTGACCGAAGAATGGTGTAAGTTCTTGGCAGACAACAACTTCCTCGTCGGACTTAGCATAGACGGACCGCAGAGCCATCATGACCGTTTCCGCGCAAAGAAGGACGGAAGCTGTTCTTTCGAGAGAGTAATGCGCGGAGTATCCTTGCTCAACAAATACAATGTCCAATGGAATGCCATGGCTGTCATCAACAGCCACAATCAGCATCATCCCTTGGAATTCTACCGCTTCTTCAAAGACATCGGCTGCCGCTTCATACAGTTCACGCCAATCGTAGAGCGGAAACAGGATGGCAGACTGCTTGCGAACTGCGAGGGCACATTCTCTAAAGCAGAATTTACGGAAGAGAGTGTTTCGCCAGAGGCTTACGGACAATTCCTCTGCCAGCTCTTTGACGAATGGGTCAAGGAAGATGTGGGAGAGTATTTTGTGCAGATCTTTGACGCCACCCTTGCCTGCTGGGCTCGTCGTTTCGGAATGAATGTCATGCCGGGAATATGCTCCATGTGTCATCAGTGCGGACACGCTGCTGTCATGGAAAAGAACGGCGATGTCTATTCCTGCGACCATTTCGTCTTTCCGCAGTACAAGCTTGGCAATATCCGTCAGCAGACACTCACCGAAATGCTCTACGGTAAGCAGCAGACAGATTTCGGAAGACAGAAGTCAGAACATCTCTCTCAAAAATGCCGCCAGTGCCAATGGCTTTTCCTCTGTCATGGCGGTTGCCCGAAAGACAGACTCCCCGACGGCACAAACTACCTCTGCCGCAGCTATCAGATGTTCTTCAGCCACACAGCCGAATGGATGAAGAGAAAAGCAGAGGAAATCATAAAATTGTAGGACAAAAATTGTAGGGCGAGGATTTGGCTTTCCCTTCGGCCGCCGAGCTAAACCTTCCGAGCCGCAATTCAAGATTGTAGGGCGAGGATTTCCGAGCCGCGATTCAGGTTTTATTCCCCGCAAACGGCTCAGAAATCTTCGCCCTACTATTAAATATGTACACACATTACATATTTATTTACATATTTATTACTGCTTACGAAGCACAACTGCAGAACGTGCAGGGATGTAGAGCTTAAGCCACTCCTTGCCGTCTTCTTCATACATCGGGTCGAAGTTTGTGAAGTGCTCAATGGTGTCGTCAGCAAAGCCGAAGCCGCCAAAGTCCTTTGAGTCAGAATTGAGCACAACCTTATACGAACCTTTCTTTACGAGGAAACCATAGTCGGAGAACGACTGCGTAGGCGAGAAGTTGAAGACGAAGAGAAGGTCGCCACGAGTGTAGGCAATGACCTGGTCACCATCGTTATGCCAAATCTCCTGAACAGGAGTCTCGTTGAATTTCTTCTCCGACTTGATAACCTCCAGCATCTTCTGGTCGAAGTCGCCAAGCCAGTGATAGCAGAGCTCCTTGTTGTCAACGAGGTTCCACTGACGGCGAGCATACTGATGACTCCAGCCGTTTCCTTCGCGTGGGAAGTCTATCCACTCTGGATGTCCGAACTCGTTGCCCATAAAGTTAAGATAACCGCCATTGATAGTAGAAGCCGTAACGAGGCGAATCATCTTATGGAGAGCGATACCACGATTTGCAACATCGTTCTCGTCGCCCTTTTTGAAGTGCCAATACATGTCGGAATCTACAAGACGGAAGATGATTGTCTTATCGCCAACGAGAGCCTGGTCGTGTGACTCAGCATAAGAGATTGTCTTCTCATCGGAACGACGGTCGGTCATCTTCCAGAAGATGTCGAACACGCCCCAGTTTTCGTCGCTCTTCTCCTTGATCATCTTAATCCAATAATCAGGAATACCCATTGCCAAGCGATAGTCGAAGCCGAGACCGCCATCAGCAAACTTAGCAGCGAGACCTGGCATTCCAGACATTTCCTCTGCAATAGTGATGGCATTCTTGTTGACTTCGTGGATAAGCTTGTTGGCAAGTGCAAGATAGCAGATGGCATTATCGTCCTGACCGCCATTGAAATAGTCAGGATAACCGCCGAAATCTACGCCGAGACCATGATTATAATAAAGCATTGAGGTTACGCCATCAAAGCGGAAACCATCGAAATGAAACTCGTCAAGCCAGTACTTACAGTTGGAGAGAAGGAAGTGGAGCACTTCGCCCTTACCATAGTCAAAGCAGAGGCTGTCCCACTGGTTATGCTCGCGGCGTTCGCCTTCATAGAAATACTGGTTTGGATCGCCTGCAAGATTACCGATGCCTTCAAGTTCGTTCTTCACGGCATGCGAATGAACGAGATCCATGATTACAGCAACACCATTCTTATGAGCTTCATCGATGAGTGCCTTGAGTTCTTCTGGTGTACCGAAACGTGAAGACGATGCGAAGAAATTGCTTACATGATAGCCGAAGCTGCCGTAGTAAGGATGCTCCTGAACAGCCATCATCTGAATGCAGTTGTAGCCATCTTTGATAATTCGCGGAAGCACGTTCTCGCGGAACTCTGTGTATGTGCCTACCTTCTCCGCGTCCTGTCCCATGCCTACGTGACATTCATAGATGAGCAGCGGCGACTTGTTTGGCTTAAAGGTTTTCTTCTTCCAGACGTAAGGCTCTGGATTCCACACCTGAGCGCAGAATAGTTTTGTTTCTTCATCCTGCACCACTCGGCGACACCAAGCAGGCAGACGCTCGCCTTCGCCGCCATCCCAGCGCACAAGCATCTTGTAAAGATTACCATGCTTGAGAGCGCGAACTCCGAGTTTCAGTTCCCAGTTTCCAGTGCCTTGAATGCGCTTCAGTTTATACTTATCCGTTGGCTGCCAATTATTAAACTCGCCAATAAGATATATTTCCGTTGCGTTTGGAGCCCACTCGCGGAACACCCAACCTTTTTCTGTACGATGAAGCCCGAAATATTCATGGCCATTAGCAAACTCTGAGAGCGTGCGCTTGCCGTTCTGCGTGAGGTTATTTTCCATCCAAACTGCATGATCATGACGACCTTTTATGGCGTCTTCAAACGGTTCGAGGTATGGATCGTTCTGAACGAGCTTTATGTGTTTTTTTGTTTTCTTAGCCACCACCATTGTGATTTACAATTTACGGATTTACGATTTACAATTTACAGATTTACAATTTACGATTTTAAGCCTTAATCTTAAAAATTGCCTTCTTCACTGGTTCTGCAGAAATGCAAGGAGCATGACCGTCCTGTGGGAAGAAGATTGCCATCTGACCTGGCTTGCAGGTAACGTAAGTCTGTGAAAGTCCCTCATACTTGATGATGTCCTTAGCCTCGTTGTACTCAAGGTCTGGAAGGTCGCAGAGAGGTGTGTAGCCGTAAGTTTCTTCTGCTGAGAGAGGAATCTGGATGTCGATCATCTTGCGGTGAGTCTCAAGCACAGCCTCTTCCTTAGTCTTAGCCTTGGCTGTAGTAATGTTTACGAAAAGGTCTGCACCCTTGATTTCATACTTACCTTCCTCCATAGCGTTGAGGTCGTTATTCTTAATGTACTCCACTACGTCTGCGAAGAGTGGATTTACGCTTGCGTAGTAAGCAAGCTGGTCGATAGTGTCAATAATCATAAGTAATTGTTTTCTTTATTATTTTATTATTAGTTTTGTCAAGAATGGTAAATGATGAATGTATTTACTGTGCAGGAGTTTCCACTGGCTCTCCGTTTTCATAAACTGTCTCACTTCTCACGCCCTGATCGTCAATTTCAACGAACTTGCCGTGACGCTTGCCATCCTTGTAAGGACCACGAGACTTTGAGCCATTAGATTCCCTAACCTCAAATTCTCCGTTAGGAATGCCGTTGATGAATGTTCCCTGAAGCATACTACCATCTTTTGTAGTGAACTTTCCACGACCATTCTGCATGTCGTTCTTCCAGTCACCCACATAGATGTCACCATTGCGGAAGTGCATTTCACCGTAGCCATCCCTGTCACCTCCACGGAAATGACCTTTGTAGAGGTCGCCATTGACGTAGCGGTAAACACCTTCGCCAGTACGATGGCCGTAGTCGTAAGAGCCTTCATAGACATCACCGTTACTGAAGCGGTAGATGCCTTTTCCGTGAGGCATATCGTTCAGCCACTGACCTTCATAGACGTCACCATCGGAATATTGGTTTACGCCGTGACCAGAGCGCTGACCGTTGATCCAGTTGCCTTTGTACGTCGTACCGTCAGCCCAGTAGAAAACGCCCTGACCGCTCTTGATGTCATTCCTCCACTGACCGTCGTAGAATGCGCCGTTCTGGTATGTGTATTTTCCCATACCGTGACGCTTATCGCCCTGCCAGTCGCCATCATAGACGTCGCCATTGTAATAAACCATCTTTCCGTGACCCTGCTGAATATCCTTATACCAGAGTCCGAGATAGCGGTTTCCGTTGGAGAAATGGAAGGTGCCCTGACCGTGCTGATGTCCCTGCACCCACTGTCCTTCATACTTCTCGCCGTCAGCGAAAGTGTATATTCCGTAACCTTCGCGCTTACCTCTTTCGTAAGAACCTTCGTAAACGTCGCCGTTAGGATAAACTGTGGTGCCTTTGCCCTGTGGCTTTCCTTTGAAAAGGTCACCAGAATATTCGCCTCCATCGTCAGTTGCACATGTGCCGATGGTGATTTTCTGCGCTGAAACATGCAGCGCAAAGAAGGCGGTAAATATTATAAATAATGTGTACTTTTTCACTCTTTTTATTAATTTTTCTTTGCCAAAATTACGCTTTTATTTTGAGATGGGCAAATATTTTGAAAAGTTTTTGTTTTTTTTCACATTATTAGGGCAGTTTTTTGTGTTTTTTCTTGGCGAATGACACTGATTTTGCCGAAATAATTTCAAAAAAGTCACCGAATATTTGCGCCATATTTAATCATTTTGTCAGCAAAACGCCTAATTTTACATACATTTTGATTGTAAAAAGTCAAGAAAGAATGACATTTTGTAAATATTGTTTGCGCAAACAGTATAAAAAGCCTACCTTTGCACCGTCTTTTCAACAAAAATGCTCTCGAAGACACATAAAACTAGACAAATCTTAAAACCAAAAACTAAATCATAATTAAACAATCATGAAGAAGTACAATTTTAACGCTGGTCCATCAATTCTCCCACGTGAAGTTATTGAACAGACAGCTGCTGCTTGTCTTGATTTTGACAATTCAGGACTTTCACTCATGGAGATTTCACACCGTGCAAAGAACTTCCAGCCAGTAGTTGACGAGGCTGAAGCTCTCATGAAGGAGCTCCTCGACATTCCAGAAGGTTACAAAGTTTTGTTCCTCGGTGGTGGTGCATCGCTTGAATTCTGTATGATTCCATTCAACTTCCTCGAGAAGAAGGCTGCTTACCTCAACACTGGTGTTTGGGCTACTAAGGCCATGAAGGAAGCTAAGCTTTTCGGTGAGGTTGTAGAAGTTGCAAGCTCTAAGGACAAGAACTTCACATATATTCCAAAGGATTACGTTATCCCAACAGATGCTGACTACTTCCACGTTACATCTAACAACACTATCTACGGTACAGAGATCCGCACTGACATCGATTCTCCAGTGCCACTGATCTGCGACATGTCTTCAGACATCCTCTCTCGTCCTGTTGACGTTTCTAAGTACGCTATGATCTACGGTGGTGCTCAGAAGAACCTCTCTATGGCAGGTGTTACTTTCGTAATCGTTAAGGAAGACGCTCTCGGCAAGGTTTCTCGCCAGATTCCTACTATGCTCGACTACCGCACTCACGTGAAGAAGGGCTCTATGTTCAACACTCCTCCTGTAGTGCCAATCTACTCTGCTCTCATGAACCTCCGCTACATCAAGGCTCACGGTGGTGTTGAGGCAATGGACAAGCTCGCTCAGGAGCGTGCAAAGATCGTTTACGGCGAAATCGACCGCAACAAGCTCTTCGTTGGTACAGCAGAGGAAGAAGCTCGTTCACTCATGAACATCACATTCGTTCTCAAGCCAGAATATCAGGAGCTTCAGGATGAGTTCATGGCATTCGCTACTTCTAAGGGCATGGTTGGTGTTAAGGGTCACCGCGACGTAGGTGGTTTCCGCGCATCTTGCTACAACGCAATGTCTATCGAAGGTTGCGAGGCTCTCGTAGCTTGCATGAAGGAATTCGAGGCACAGCACTAATAACTGAAGCGAATTACCGTAATACACGTAATTTTATCCGTAATATAAACATTAATATTATGATAATTTCCGAATATTACGATAATTCGCTTAAATAATTTATTACGGAATATATTACGCGCATTACGCGCATTTGTTTCAGTTAAAGAATAAGATTATGGGACAATTCGTTTTTCTAAACAAAAGACCTTCTGCTAAAGTTGACTACGAAGGTGAGAACCAACAATTAGAAGGCGAACAGACCTATGTCATTAATACAAAAAGACCAAAAATGAAAGTACTTGTTGCTACAGAAAAGCCATTCGCAGCTGCTGCTGTTGAAGGCATTAAGGCTGAAGTAGAAGGAGCAGGCAACGAACTTGCCCTCCTCGAAAAATATACAGAGAAGCAGCAGCTCCTCGACGCAGTTGCAGACGCTGACGCTCTCATCATCCGTTCAGATAAGGTTACAGCTGAAGTTCTCGACGCTGCTAAGCAGTTGAAGATTGTTGTTCGTGCCGGTGCTGGTTACGACAACATCGACCTTGAGGCAGCTACTGCTCACGGTGTTGTTGCAGAGAACACTCCTGGTCAGAACGCTAACGCTGTTGCTGAACTCGTTTTCGGTATGCTCGTTTCTGCTGTTCGTAACTTCTACAACGGCAAGGCAGGCACAGAACTCATGGGCAAGAAGCTCGGTATCCTTGCATTCGGTAATGTTGGTCGCAACGTTGCTCGCATCGCTAAGGGCTTCGGCATGGACGTTTATGCTTACGACGCATTCTGCCCAGCAGACGTAATCGAAGCAGCTGGCGTTCACGCTACAAAGAATCAGGAAGAACTCTTTGAGGTTTGCGATGTTGTTTCACTCCACATCCCTGCAACTCCAGAGACAAAGCAGTCTATCAACTACGACCTCGTAGGCAAGATGAACAAGGGTGGTATCCTCGTAAACACTGCTCGTAAGGAAGTTATCGACGAAGCTGGTCTTATCAAGCTCCTCGCTGAGCGTACAGACCTCAAGTTCGTTACAGACATCATGCCAGATGCTGACGCAGAGTTCAAGCAGTTCGAAGGTCGTTACTTCTCAACTCCTAAGAAGATGGGTGCTCAGACAGCAGAAGCTAACATCAACGCTGGTATCGCTGCTGCAAAGCAGATCAACGCATTCTTCAAGGACGGTTGCACTAAATTCCAGGTGAATAAGTAAAACGCATTTACAATCTACCATTTACAATTTACCATTATCATTCTTATATCTGTACATTGCGACACAGAATCCGCAGGTTGTATAAATGAAAGAATGTCAGAATGATAATGGTAAATTGTACATGGTAAATGGTACATGAAATTATGATAGTAAAACCATTCAAGGGCGTTCGCCCTCCAAAAGAACTTGTAGAGGAAGTTGAGTCTCGTCCTTACGACGTGCTCGATTCAGAAGAAGCTCGCGCTGAAGCTGGCGACAACGAGAAGAGCCTCTACCATATCATCAAACCAGAGATTGACTTCCCAGAAGGCACTTCAGAGTATGATCCACGCGTTTACGAAAAGGCTGCAGAGAACTTCAAGAAGTTCCAGGACAACGGCTGGCTCGTTCAGGATCAGAAGGAGAACTACTATCTCTATGCTCAGACAATCTTCAAGGATGAGCCTCTCGGTAATGGCGTAGAAGACAAGACTCAGTATGGTCTTGTTATCGGTGCTTACTGCGAGGATTATGCTACTGGCAAGATCAAGAAGCATGAGCTTACTCGTCGCGACAAGGAAGAAGACCGCATGAAGCATGTTCGCGTGAACGACGCTAACATCGAGCCCGTATTCTTCGCATATCCTGACAACGCTGTTCTCGATGCTCTTATCAAGAAGTACGCTGCCACAGAACCAGAATACGACTTCGTTGCTCCTATCGACGGCTTCGGTCATAAGTTCTGGGTGATTTCTGACGACGAGGACATCGCTGCCATCACAGCAGAGTTCAACAAGATGCCTGCAATGTACATTGCTGACGGTCACCACCGTTCTGCTGCTGCCGGTCTTATCGGTGGCGAGAAGAAGGCTGCTAATCCAAACCACACTGGCGAGGAAGAGTACAACTACTTCATGGCAGTTTGCTTCCAGGCTTCACAGCTCACAATCCTTGACTACAACCGCGTGGTAAAAGACCTCAACGGACTTTCTTCACAGGAATTCCTTGCAAAGCTCGCCGTTAACTTCGACATCGAGCTTAAGGGTTCAGACGAATACAAGCCACAGGAACTCCACGAGTTCTCTCTCTATCTTGACGGCTCATGGTATTCTCTCAAGGCTCACGACGATACTTACGACAACACTGACCCAATCGGCGTTCTCGACGTTGACATCTCATCACGTCTTATCCTCGACGAAATTCTTGAGATTGGCGACCTCCGCTCTTCACAGCGCATCGACTTCGTAGGCGGTCTTCGTGGTCTTAAGGAGCTTAAGCGTCGCGTTGATTCTGGCGAAATGCGTGCAGCTCTTGCACTCTATCCTGTTTCTATGGATCAGATTATGAACATTGCAGACAGCGGCAAGATCATGCCTCCTAAGGCAACTTGGTTTGAACCAAAGCTCCGCTCAGGACTTTGCATCCACAAGCTGTCATAATGTAACATGCGAAAGATAAAATAAAATATTCAAGAAGGGCAAGTGAAAACTTGCCCTTCTATCTTTTTGTTTCAAAAAACCTGCTATTTCTTTGTTTATTAACAAAAAAAATGTTAATTTTGCCCCCGATTTAACGTTTTTCTACGGAATTTATTTATAGCAAACCATAAAACAAATGCTGCAACACGAAATCCTTCAGTCATTCACCCCGATATCCTTAGACGAGATGTCGGCGGTAAAACTGATGAATCGTACAGACACAAAATTTGTCACAACAGAAGGAAAACTTCGTGAACTGCTTGCAATGGCAGCGGAAGATTATTTCGTGCAGGAGATTTCAGGAGAGCGAGAGGCAAACTATCATACCCTCTATTACGACACCAAGGCTAACAGCATGTACATGGCGCATCACAACGGCAAGAAAACACGCCAGAAACTGCGCATTCGTTCATACATGGATTCCGATCTTCACTTCCTTGAAGTAAAGACAAAAAACAACCACGGTCGTACGAAGAAGAAGCGTGTTACCATTGAAACAGCAAACACTCAGCCGTCACCAGCAGACAGCCTCCTGCCGTACAACGAATTCCTGACTGAGAGGCTTTGGCTGAATCATGAGGATATGCAGCCAAAAATTGAAAACCGCTTCAAAAGAATCACGCTGGTCAACAAGAAGAAAACAGAACGACTGACTATTGACTGCAATCTGCAGTTCCATAATTTTGAGAACAACGCTCGTCTGTCACTTGACAACATAGTCATCGTAGAGCTGAAGCGTGACGGTCTTCTCCCCTCTCCTATCCTATCAATGCTCAACCGCCTTCGCATCCGTCCTATGGGCTTCAGTAAATATTGCATGGGCATGGCAATGACAAACCCAATGTTGAAGCAAAACCGCTTCAAACAAAGGATCAGGAAGATCAATAAGCTTTAAGATTAAAACTTTAAGATTAAAGATTAAAAATTAAAAATTAAAAATTAAAGACAAAAAACCATAAACCAAAAACTCAAAACCATAAACCAATATGTTTTCACCCGACTTCATTCAAATGCTGATTCGTTTTGGAATCTCACTTTTAGTGACTTTCATCCTTGTCCATTTTCTCTATTACCCAAAGAGCAAGCGCCGCGATTTCTATTTCACATTCATGATTATCAGCGTCGCTATTTTCTTCCTTCTGTTCTACATGGTCTTCGCTCTCGAAGGCATTAAGTCAAAGAAGAGTATGGGTATCGGTATTGGTCTGTTTGGTATCTTCTCCATAATGAGGTACAGGACAGAAACGATGCCTGTTCGCGAGATGACCTATCTCTTTGAGATAATAGCCCTTTCAGTGGTGAATTCCATTGCTTCAAGCGTACAGATAGAAGAGCTCCTGTTTGCCAATCTCTTTATCATACTTATAACATGGATTTGCGAAACATGTCTGAAGGTAAGCTCCACAAAGATCATAAAATATGATCGCATAGAACTCATCAAGCCGGAGCGTCGTGAGGAACTGAAAGCAGATCTGGAAGAGCGAACAGGATTGGACATCATTAAGTTTGATATAGGTGACATTGATTTCCTCAGTGATAAAGCTGACATAAAGATCTACTATAAGTCAGGAAAGAAATAACTGAACAACAATAAGTTACACGCCACAGTTTCATTTTGAAGCTGTGGCTTTTATTTTAATAGACCTAAATTTTGTTTTTGTTCGTATTAGTCTTTTTTAACCTTTAAAATTTTGTATTCAGTATTAATATATGTAATTTTGCATCCAAATGTAAAATAGCGAACTGAATTTTTTACGATCAATAAAATGAAGAAAAAGACATCATTAACAAGATTCTTATGTTTTGCAGTAGGACTTATTATCTCCTTGCAGATTACCGCACAAGATAATCTTGAAGTAATCAACATTGAGAACGCTGCCGTAAGTGCATACATGAAAGACTCCACTTATTTCAAGACATCTGGAGGCTGGAACACCGTTGTATATAACTACAGCAAGAATGCTGCATACGGAAAGAACCTTGATTGGCCGGCAGGAAAATTCATCTCATGGACACCTTCTGCGTCAATCGATAAGATTAAGACATTCGTCATAATGGTAAGCCAAGACTCTACTTACCGAAACTCTGTTACTCACTATCCTGACAATCCTACCGATAAGAGTTTCACTATCCGAAACCTTCTGCCTAACACAACTTACTACTACGCTGTGGAGGAAGACCACACTGACGGCTCTTACGAGATCATCTCCACAGGTCGTTTCCGCACAGTGGGACAGGTAAGAATGATTCAGGTTAGGAACGCTCATAACGTTCGTGACATTGGTGGTTGGAAGTCTCAGTATGGTGGTACTATCAGATACGGCAAACTCTACCGAAGCGGAAGTCTTGAAACGATGAATGCAAATGGACGCCACGACTTCAAGGACAATCTCAACGTGAGGGCAGAACTTGACCTTCGCTCTGAGTCACGACGCAAATTCTCAGCCCTTGGCGAAGACGCTGATTTCCTCCTTCTCCCAACAGACGCTGGCACAAGAGAAATGTCTAAGCCAAACCCTACATTCCCAAAGGAACTCAAATGGATTATCGAACGTCTTAAAGATGGCGTGAATGTTGACTGGCACTGCGCTCTCGGCTGCGACAGATGCGGTGCTGTGAGTTTCCTTATTGAAGGTTTGCTCGGAATGTCAGAGATTGACCTCTGCCGTGATTTCGAACTCTCGTCTTTCAAGAGTGGCTATAATCGTCCTCGCAGTCACCTTGCAAGTATGCTTAAGTTCATAAAGAAATATGGCCCAGAGGATAATCTCGCAAAGTGTTTCTACAAGTACTGGAAAAGCATCGGCATGACAGACGAAGAACTACAGTTCTTCATTAATTTCATGATCGACAGCCCTAACGCTATCATCTTTGAAAGCGAGGAAACCGTTCCTGCTTCGTCAACTAAAGAATAATACTCTCATCCATTTATCAATATGTCAAGACGAGACATTCGTATATTCTCCTTTTTCATCCTGCTGTGTTCCTTCTGCTCATGCAATGAGGGAGTAAAGAACACATTCCCCAAAGAGGCAAATCATGACCTGGCTATTGTCATAAACGAGGTCATGGCACAGAACTATACTGGCATAATGGCAGAGAATGACAGCCTCTACGACTGGATTGAAATAAAGAACATCTCAAATGAAACCGTAGATCTTCACGATTACGCTCTGGCAACATTGAAAAAGAACAAAGAGCCGAAAGACTCTACCGACACGGTGAAGACGGACAAATGGAGAATGCCGGAAATGGAACTTGCTCCAGGCGAGATTATCCTTGTGTTCGCTTCTGGCAGAGATCGCAAGGAAGTCGGAAAAGAACTCCATACTGACTTCAAAATTGCCAGAAAGAACGGCTGCGTACAGATTCTTTCAGATGATGGCTACGTTCTTTCTGAAGTGAAGTTCGACAAGCTCGATTCTGACCAGAGTTATCGTCGTCTGGAGGACGGCAGTTACGAGAAGACTTACAGCCAAAGTCCGGGATTTGAGAATACAAAGGAGGGCTACAGACAGTTCTGCGAACTCATTGACAAACAGCGCAAAAGCCCGCTACTAATCTGGGAAGTTAATGCCAAAAGCAGCAAGGACAGCAAGAAGTGGGTGGAACTGAAGAATGTTTCTGACAGTCCTGTAAAGCTGAGCGAGTACGGGCTTACTGGCGAGACATACAACGCCGATGCCTGGCAACTTCCTGAAACGGAACTTGCTCCGGGCAATACTTACGCCATTGATTGTAAGGAGAAGAATGTTGACATAAAAAGTTCTAAATCCATTGCCTTGGTCAAGGACGGACAGTTCGTTGACGGCATCTGCTGCATTCAGGCACCTTATGGCACTTCCATCGGACGTGTAAATGGAAAGAAGGGATTCTTCTTCTTCCCGAATCCTACTCGCAGCGCAGAGAATCTCGGTACCCACTTCCCTTTCATTGCAGAAGCCCCAAGCTTCAACTTCAAGCCGGGACTTTATAGCAAAGAAAGGACTCTGACCTTGAAGCTTAATCAGAAGGACTTCACGGTTCATTACACTCTCGACGGCAGCACGCCTACCATCAACTCACCTGTCCTGAAGGATTCTGTTCGCATTGACACTTCCGCCGTCATTCGTGCTTTCTGCGAAGGCGACTCCACAAATATGCGCAGCAGTATTACAACGGCTACTTACATCCTCAACCAGAACCACACCCTTCCTGTTGTATGCATCAGCATCAATAATGATGAACTATTCAATCCTACAACAGGAATCTACATGCCAGGTCCCGGTGGTGGAGGCGAATATCCACACAAGGGTGCAAACTACTGGAAGAAAGTTACGAAGAGAGCGCATCTGGAATTCTACGATACAGAGCAGAACAATTCATTCTCTCTTGACTGCGGATTTGCCATCTTCGGCGGTTTCTCTCGCACTCTGTCCAAGAAGTCTTTCAAGGTGAAGTTCAAGGACGAGTTCGGACCTGACAGACTTGACTATGACGTCTTTAACGAGGGCAAGGCAAGAAAGTTCAAGAACCTCGTGCTGCGCTCCGGATCTCAAGACATGAGTGGCGTGATGGTTCGCGATGAGTTCTTCACAAGCCTCGTAAAAGAGAACAGCCCGAGCCTTCTCGTGCAGGCTTACCGTCCTGTGGCTCTTTATGTCAATGCAAAGTATTTCGGTCTTTATTATATCCGCGAGAAGATTGACAAGCATTTCGTTTCCCATCATCTGAACGTGCCTAATGATTCCATCAATATCATCATGTCGCTCTGTTACAATGAGGAAGGTCCGAAAGTCCATTTCCAATCGCTCATAAACTATGTGAAGACTCACGATCTCGCCCAGAAAGAATGCTACGAGTACATGAAGAATCTTGTTGATTTTGACGGACTTATAGATCAGAAACTCGGTCAGATTTATTCCGGTAACACCGATGTCGGCAATATCCGCTACGTTCGTTCTACGGACGATAAGAGCGACAAGAAGTGGTACTTTGTCTTCTATGATGTTGACCTCTCCTGGACAACTAACAAGCCTGCTGGATTCTATCTACGTGCTGGTGCAGAAGGAGCAGTCAGCATGCATAACATCATCATCGATTGCCTCCTCCACAACCCTGATTTCCGACAGCTTTTCCTGGAACGTCTTTCAATGCATCTGCATAAGACTTTCGCGCCTGAGAATGCAACAAAGGTCTTCAACAATATCATCAGCACTATCAAGCCTGAGATGAAACTCAACTGCAAACGCTGGCCAGACCTTGCTTCATTTGAAAGATGGGAAAAGAATGTCGTTGCTTTCAGAAATAAATTCAAGGGACGCGACAAATATGTACTTGACGGAATACGCAAAGAGCTCAACATTACGGCAGAAGAAGAGAAGAAATACTTCAGCGACTTAGGGTACTAAATCCCAAACCGCGGCAGGCTTTGCGGCAGGTTTTTGCGGCGGTTTAACGACGCCATGGGGCGTCGTTTCCACTGCGGCGGCGCATAACGGCTCGGAAATCCTCGCCCTACACTCAGCCAAACCTTCCGAGCCGCGATTCAATGCTTGTAGGGCGAACATTTATGAGCCGAGA